>NZ_JASGSR010000029.1:0-79749 GCF_040446015.1 Bradyrhizobium sp. INPA03-11B | reverse complement strand
AACTGTCACGAGGATAATCGATAAAACTTTATCGACAATCGAAAGGAAAAATTAAGGTTACCGGCCTGGGCTGCACCGACCAGCTACTGCTTTCAAAGTCGCCAAAGCCGCGCCCGCTTGCGGCTCGCCAACGCCTTCTTCACGGCCACACCGACCGGCGACCTTGCCACATTGCGCGCAATGCTCGCCGAAGACGTTGTGGTCTATGCCGATGGCGGCGGCCGGGTTCCGGCACCTGTTCGACCTCTGGTCGGGCGTGAAGCCGCGATAGAGCGTTTCGCGGGACTCGCCCGCCTGTTCGCCGTGCATCCCTCACGATTGATCCGTCACGCGACGGTATTGCGCGTCGTCGACCTTCTCCATCCAATTCACTGGGCTGCCGTTGAGCGCCTCCTGGATGGCAATATGGCTCATCGCCGCTGTGGCCGAGGCACCGTGCCAATGCTTCTCGCCGGGCTCGAACCACACGACGTCGCCCGGCCGGATCTCTTCGACCGGACCACCGTCGCGCTGGACCCAGCCAAGTCCCGACGTGACGATCAACGTCTGGCCGAGCGGATGCGTGTGCCAGGCAGTCCTGGCGCCGGGTTCAAAGGTCACCAAGGCCCCGCGAGCACGGGCCGGTTCCGACGCCTCGAACAGCGGGTCAATGCGCACCGCGCCGGTGAAGTATTCGGAGGGACCCTTTCCGGAAGGTCGAGAGCCGCTGCGTTTGATGTCCATGTTCGCGTTTCCTTGTTTGAATGCCATCAACGACCGTCCGGAGCAGTCGCTCCAATGCGATCCGTGATTTCCGTCAGCCCGCGTCGTAGCCCGGCTTCTTGTAGATGCTGTTAGGTTTGGCGAGGATGTCGGGCTTGTAGACCCGCTCGGTCCAGTCCTTGCGCTGGATGTCCTCGATCGCGACCGACACCGACTCCTCTCCGGATCCGAGCGTGTCCATCACCGCCTTCGTCAGCGCCTCCGCCAAAGCCGTCTTCATCTGCTCCGACCTTCCGGAATGCATCTTCACGATCACGTGGGGCATGTGGTCTTCCTTTCGTCGTCTCGGAGCGGCTCCTCGTCCACGGCGGGGTGTCTCATCAGCCAGGCCGCGACGAGTACCGCGCAGAGGACGGTTACGGCGCTGACGAGAAACACGACGTTCATCCTCGCTCCGGTCGCGATCAAGCCAAGCGCTGGACTGGCGAGCCCCTGGGCCAGATCGAGGAACGCCGTGTAGGCGCCCATCGCGAGCCCCCGGCTCTGCGGCGGCACGCGGCGCACCGCTTCGACGCCGAAGCCCGGATAGACCAGCGAGAAGCCGAAGCCGGTGAGCGCTGCCCCGGCGAGCGCCATCTCCGGCCGGACTGCCAGCCAGATCAATGCCTGACCTGCCGCTTCGATCAACGCGCAGATCAGGGCGACCTTCGCTCCGCCGATCGCGTCGGGAGCGTGGCTGAAGAAGATCCGCGCCAAAATGAAAGCCGTGGCGTAGGCGGAGTAGGCCAGCCATCCGTTCGGCCAGCCACGGACCGCAAACAGCAACGCCACAAACGTGGTCACCGCGCCGAAACCGACGCTGCCGAGTGCCGAACCGAGCCCCGGCACCCAGACGGCGCCGACGACTTCCACGAACGAGAAACGCGCATGATGTGCGGGCGCGGCCGCCGGAAGGGGCGCAACGAGCAGCAGGGTGAGCAACGGAGCCGTCGCGGTGGCGAGCGCGATCGCCGCGAAGCCGTAGGCGCCGTAGAGGACGGAGCCCACCGGCGCGCCGATGGCAATGGATGCGAACATCGCCGAACCGACCCATGCGATCACCTTGCCCGTGCTCCCGCGATCGGCCAGCGCCAGTCCCCAGCTCACGGCGGCCGTGATGATGAAGCTTTCCGCCGCACCGAGAAGGCCCCGCCCCAGCAGGAGAACGGAGACCGACACAAGCGGAGCGCCGGTGAAACCGAGCGAGACCAGATAGAGCAGTCCGGAGGCCACGGCTACGAGCAGGCCGACGATCACGCCCCGCTTCGCCCCGCTGCTGTCCGAATAGTTTCCCGCCAGGGGCCGCGAGATCAGCGAGGCCGCGAACTGACTGCCGGCGACGAGCCCCACCACGAAGGGGCCCAGCCCGAGGCCATCGTGCACGTGGAGGGGAAGCACTGGCATCGCGATGCCGATGATGAGGAAGGCGACGAAGACCACCCCCATGATCGACAGCAGCATCGGAGCCGGCGCCGCGGACTTCTCACGCTCCATGGGTACCGACATAGCTCTACCAGGCATAGGCGACCGGCGCCTCGCCGCCCGGACCGGGCCAGATCTCATCCAGCTTTTTCATTGTCTCTTCCGAGAGGCGCAGCGACGGCGCCTTCAGGTTCTGGCGAAACTGCTCGACAGTACGCGGCCCGCTGATCGTCGCCGTGACGACGGGGTTGTGGAGCAGCCAGGCGAGCGCCACGTCAGCCGGCGCCTCGCCGAGATCGGCGCAGAGCGTTTCATAGGCTTCGAGCTGTGGGCGCAGATTGTCCACCTGCTGCTGCATCCGCTCGGACGCGCGGCGACCGCCCACGATCTTCTCGAGCACGCCGCCGAGCAGGCCCATGCCGATCGGGCTCCATGGGATGAGGCCGACGCCGAAGTGGCGCAGCGCCGGGATCACCTCCAACTCGATGGTGCGCTGAGTGAGATTGTAGAGGCTCTGCTCGGAGGCGAGTCCGAGCATGTTGCGTGATGCCGCGGTCAGCTGCGCGGTGGCGATATCCCAGCCCGCGAAATTGCTGCTGCCGACGTAGGTGATCTTGCCCTCGCGGATGAGCTGCTCCATCGCCTGCCAGATCTCCTCCCAGGGTGTCGCCCGGTCGACGTGATGCATCTGGTAGAGATCGATGTGGTCGGTCTGCAGCCGCCTCAGGCTTTCCTCGCACGCGCGCCGGATGTGGTAGGCCGAGAGGTACTTGTCGTTGGGGCCGGTCTCCATCGGCTGGTAGACCTTGGTCGCCAGCACGATACGATCGCGCCGTCCCGCGTTCTGCGCCAGCCAGCGGCCGATGATCTCCTCGGAGACGCCGAATCCCTTCGCCATGTCGGGCTTCTGGGGGCCGCCATAGACATCGGCGGTGTCGAAGAAATTGACGCCGGCTTCGAGGGCTTCGTCCATGATCGCGAAGCTGATCTTCGCGTCGGTCAGCTCGCCGAAGTTCATCGTGCCGAGCACGATCCGACTGACCTTCAAGCCAGTGCGGCCAAGATGCTTGTAATCCATATTCTCTCTCCATCAAGCTATGCCGAACGTTGCAGTTGGCTGCATGGAATCGCGTCGCCGCCCCGGCCAGCACGGGCGTCGAGACCCGCAAACAGCGCCCCCGCGCCCAAAACGACAGCGCTCGCAAGGAAGGTCGCGCGATAGCCGGCGACGTCGAACAAGAAGCCGCCGCTGGCTGCGCCAAGGGTGATCGCCAGTTGCACGACCGCTACCATGAGGCCTCCACCAGCCTCGGCATCTTCGGGGAAGCGGCGTGCGACCCAGGTCCACCACGCGACCGGAGCCCCGGTCCCGACCATTCCCCACAGCGTCAGGAGGGCCGCCGTCGGCAAAGCCAGCGTGCCGACAGCCACCAGCGCGCATGCGAGTGCTGCGAGCGTCGACGGCGCCAGTATCAGGGTCATCGCCAAGCTGCGCGACACCATCCGGCCGACCAGCCACGTGCCAACGAGGCCGGCGGTCCCCATGATGAGCAGCACCAAGGAGAGCGCCGAAACGTCAAGGCGCGTGACGCTCTCGAGGAACGGGCGCAGGTAGGTGAACAGAGCGAACTGTCCTGCGAACAACAATGCGACCGCGGCCATGCCAAACGAGGCGTTCGGCCGGCGAAGGATGCCGAGCGCGCTGGCTCGACGATCAGCGCGGTCGGAGATCATGGATGGAAGCGTCAGCCACTGCCAGGCGAAGGTGATCGCGGCAAGCGGCACGACTAGGAAGAACGCGCCGCGCCAGCCGATGTACTGGCCGAGGAAGCTGCCCAATGGAGCTGCCACGGTTGTGGCAAGCGCATTGCCACCGTTCAGCAGTCCAAGCGCGCGTGGCACCTGGTTCTCGGGCACCAGCCTCATCACGGTCGCCGCCGACATCGACCAGAAACCGCCGATGACCACGCCCAGCAGGGCGCGGCCCGCCATGAGCACGACGAAGTTGGGCGCGACGGCGACGAGCAGTCCGGAAAACAGCATGAGCAGGGTCAGTCCGAGCAGCAGCGCCCGGCGATCGATGCCCCGGGTGACCGTCGCGATGGACAGGCTGGTCAGCACGGCGAACAAGCCGGACACGGAGATCGCCTGGCCCGCCGCACCTTCGGTCAGATGAAGGTCGGAAGCTATCGGGGTCAGAATGCTCACCGGCATGAATTCCGATGCGATCAGGGTCGACACGCATAGCGTCAAGGCGAACACGGCGCCCCAACCGGATCGAGATGCTTCCCGATCGAAGGTGGAATTGTTTGGGTACAGGGTATTCCGTTCCGCCACGCTGTCGCTCCGGGGAAATGAGGCACTCACGGAAGGACCCGTGATGTGCACCGGAACATAGAGCTCAGGGTCGCCTGGGATTACGCCCAACCTCTGCGATGAAGCGATGAGCTGGGCTCATCGATCAGGCCGCCGCTAGAGTCCGAGCGGCTTCATGTCGCGGATGAGGTCGATCAACAGGCGCAGTCCAGTCGGCAGTTGCCGCCGGCTCGGGTAGTAGATGTGGAACCCGGGTCCCATCGGGGACCAGTCTTCGAGGACGCACCGAAGCTGTCCCTGCGCGCTCAGCCGGGCAACGGATGGTTCCGGAAGATAGGCCAGCGCCGCGCCAGCCCCAGCCAAAGTGAGCGCGAACTGGCTCTCGTCGATGGTGATCGCGCCCGGCGCGTCGATGGCGATCTGCTCGCCATCTTTCTCGAATTCCCATTGATAGATGCTTGCGTCACCAAGGCGGATGCGCAGGCACTGGTGATCGTACAGGTCCTTAGGATGTGAGGGCTCGCCGCGGCGTTCAAAATATCCGGGCGACCCGACTACCACCCAACGTATGTCGCTCGACAGCCGCTGCGCCACCATATCCTCGGGCACCGTGCCGCCATAGCGAATGCCGGCATCGGCGCCTTGCGCAACGACATCCACCAGATGGTTCGATACCGCAACGTCGACTTCGATCCCTGGGTACCGCTCCATGAAAGCCGGAAGAACTGGACCGAGCAGCAGGGAGCTGGCGTGCTCCATCACGTTCAGCCGGATGCGCCCGGCCGGTTCGGCACGGTAGCGGTTGAGGGCGTCGACCGCAGTCCCGATTGCTTCGAAAGGGGCTACAAGAGCCGCATACAGCTCTTCGCCGGCGGAAGTGAGTGTGACGCTGCGACTGGTTCTGTTGAACAGACGCACGCCCAGCCTCGCCTCCAGCGCCTTGAGGGAATGGCTGAGCGCCGACGCGCTGACACCAAGCTCGAGCCCAGCGCGACGGAAGCTGCGGTGCTTCGCAAGGGCCAGGAAATAGGCGAAGTCCGACAGATCGGTGCGGTTGATGCGCATGCAAGAAGTTTGCCGGCCCTTCCTTGATTGCGCAATGGAGGCTGAACTCAATTCAACGATGCGAAGCCCGCCTTCAGTCCCTGCGACACTCGTGGTCGACGCGAAGACGTGTAGGGGTTGGCGCTTACTTTCCGCCGATCGCAGCGTCACAAGTGAGGGCGGCCCGCTATAATTCCGATTATCGGAACAAGCTTGGTCTAATCCCGTTGCTGCAATTTGAGATGCCCCAAGGGCTACACCAGACCTCCCTGGCGTGGCGTAAGACCTGATTTTACGAGGCTTTCTTGAAGCCGTTTTCCGATGGCGGAGAGGGAGGGATTCGAACCCCCGATAGGCTTGCACCTATGCCGCATTTCGAGTGCGGTGCATTCAACCACTCTGCCACCTCTCCAGTGGCCCGGGTGATTTGCGCCACCCGCGGTCGGGGCGTGTTCTAGGCGAGGTTGGCGGGACAGACAAGGCGCTGCAATAATATTTCCGTCACTAGAGCATGATCCGGAAAAGTGGAAACCGGTTTTCCGAAAGATCATGCTCAAACAAGGAGATGAGATCATGATGCGATTCTGTGGAAACGCATCATGATCTGGCGCCTCGTACCACCGAAACACCGGGCCAACGTGAGAAAGTGCGCGGAAACAAGGCGCTAGCGGGACACCTCGGGTTCGGTCGGCGCACGCGCGAGCCGGAAGCTGCAGGAGCGGACCATGGATCATGCAACGATTCGGGCCAACGGCGCGGCGTTCCACGTCGCGCGGACCGGGAGCGGCCCGTCGCTGCTGCTATTGCACGGCTGGCCGGAATTCTGGCTGACCTGGAAGCCGGTCATGGCGCGGCTCGCCGACCGCTACACCCTGATCGCGCCCGACCTGCGCGGCTTCGGCGACAGCGACAAGCCGCAAGGCCCGTACGGCCCCGATCAGCATACCGACGACATGCTGGCGCTGCTGGATGCGCTCGGCATCGACAAGGCCGGGATCGTCGGCCACGACGTCGGCGGCGCCGTGATGCAGCCGCTCGCCCGCAAGGCGCCCGATCGCATCGCCGGGCTGTTCTTCTTCGATTTCGTCTATCCCGGCATCGGCCCGCGGATGGCCGCGCCCGACCGGCTGAACCACATCTGGTACCAGTCGTTCCACCAGATGGAGATGGCGCCCGCGCTGGTCGGCGCCAACAGGGACAGCTGCCGCACTTACATCGGCCACTTCCTGCACAGCTGGACGCACCGCAAGGCCGCGTTCGACGACGTGATCGAGGATTTCGCCGACAATTTCTTCAAGCCGGGCAACCTCGCCGGCGGCTTTGCGCATTATCGCGCGTCACACGCGGGGCGCGTCAAGATGATGCAAGGGGAAGCGCCCGCGCTGCCGCCGATCGCGGTGCCGACCTGCATCCGCTGGGCCGAGCACGATCCGCTGTTTCCCTATCAATGGACCGACCGGCTGGGCGAGACCTTCTCCAATCTGGATCTGAAGATGTTTCCCGATGTCGGGCATTTCCCGCATCGCGAGGACCCCGATCGCGCAGCCGCGGAGATCGCCGGCTTCTTCGAGCGGATCAATTGGAAGTAGAAAGTGGTGGGACCGCCAGGACGCGACAAAAACTGGCGGTCCCGTGCCGCTTTTCAGTATTGCTGGCCGGGAAGTGCGGCTTCGCCGGTCGGCGGGAGCGACACGGTTCACGGTAACGGCCGGCACCGAAACGGCAACGCGAAGCCGATCTTAACCTAACCGGTCAACCTTACCGCGCGATCCCGGCTACGCCCATCGCAACCTCCCCTTGAAAAGCGGAGGTACTGTCCGAAATAGGCCACTCGCCATACCGAAACAGGCCACTGACTCTTAGACGCCGCCCGTGTACGGAAATAAATAAGGAAGGACGGCAAACAGGGTGAGGAAACCCCACCAGTTGGCTATTGCTGACCATTTGGTTTGCCCCAATAGAGCAATAGGCACCAAAGATGCTGTGAGCATCAAAAGTGGGGCGGCAAAGAAGTAACCGATTTGGCCGGTGTTTGGGTAGCCGGCTAGATGTTGCGCCTCCTTGGCCATCATGAGTTTCCAGCCCACCCAAGATAAACCGCCCCATACGAGACCGTTGAGAATCATCAGAATGAGAGGCGTTTTTCTCATGGGTGTGAAGCCGCCAACTGAAGCGGCCTTATCCTAAGATTTGCCGCCGTGGATTGCTACGAACTTCCGAGGCCGATCCGGAGGCGTCTCCGTAGGCAGCGCAGGGACCACAGATAGCGCTGCATCAACAAGCTGGGCAGTGCTCCAAGTCTTTTCCACTACGCCTAGCGCCTTCGCGGGCGTAGCGCGATCGCTGAAGCGGGCGCACACTTAGGCATCGGCCTTCCTGGCTTTTTTCGCCTTCTTCTCGCCGTTGTCGCCCTCGTGGTTCTTGTCTTTCTCGGTCTTCTCGCCCTTGCCGTTGTCCTTCCTGCGGTTGGTGTAGCGGGCATTGCCGAGTCCGGTTCCGATGGTCAGCACGCCCCAGCGGGTGACATCCTGCATGAACGGGACCTCGGCCAGCCCCTGCGCCACGCCGTCATTGTGCATCACGATCGCGGTGTCATGATCGCCGATCTGCGGGATCGCCTCGACCAGGCTCGCCGGCAGGTTGAATTTGCTGCTCTCCCAATTGCCCGGCAGGTTCTGCGCGCCCTTCTCGATTCCACCGTCCT
The DNA here is from genome assembly GCF_040446015.1 of Bradyrhizobium sp. INPA03-11B. Taxonomy (NCBI): domain Bacteria; kingdom Pseudomonadati; phylum Pseudomonadota; class Alphaproteobacteria; order Hyphomicrobiales; family Nitrobacteraceae; genus Bradyrhizobium; species Bradyrhizobium sp. INPA03-11B. Next base: position 71,522 of record NZ_JASGSR010000029.1, on the reverse strand, counting down.
CCTTGATGACGCCGGGACAGGCGATGCCGATGAACGGCGCGAGCCGGAGATTCTCCTTTTCGGCTTCGGCAATCAGATCCTTCAGCATCTTCACCAGCCGCTTCACCGCGCCCTCGCGCGTCGGCTCGTCATCGGCGTGGCGCCACAGCTCCGATTTCCAGACCGCTGCCTTGGACAGATCCGGCGCCTTCTTCCAGCGCGTCTCGACGACGCCGCAGCGGATATTGGTGCCGCCGATATCGACGGCGAGCACGCCATCATGGGCCTCGAAGATCCACGACGGCGCCAGATGCAGCGTGCCGATCAGCCCGGCATCATCGGGATTGAAGCGGATCGGCACCAGGTCGACCTTGAAGTCCTCCGACTTCAGGATGATGTCGGTGCGCGCGATCGCGAGCTCGCCGAGCCTGGAGTCGCGGAAGCCGCCGCCGACCACGATGCGCTCGGTCTTGGCCCAGGCCTTGGTGTTGAGGAAGCGCCGCGTCACGTAGGCGAGCTCCTGGGCGAACTCCTCGATCGCGCTGTGCACGACCGCCGAGGCCTCGGTGTCGTCGCCGACCAGCATCTCGTCGAGCTTCTTCTTGCTGATCTTGTCCGACGGCTCGTCGCCGAACGGGTCCTCACCGGATTTGCGCAGCGGCTTGCGCCAGCGGTCGAAGATCTTGCGGAACGCGCCTTTGGAGGCGCGATCGCCGAGAAAGCCCTCGTCGTCCTTCAGCTCGATGTTGAAGCTGTCGATGTCGACGGATGGCAGCCGCGCGGCACCGTGGTGCGCGATGCCCGTGGTCAATCCAGCGTCTTCAGCCATTCGCCCTTGCCTGCCCGTTTGAGGTTCCCAGCACTAACGAAGCGGAACTCAAATGGTTGCGTCCCGCGCGGCGGCGTTCGGCCGGGCGCGGGACGCAATCTCGCAAAGACCGCAGAATGGTCTCAGGCGGCCTTCACCCCGTAGCGCGCCGCAGGCGCACTGCGCGACAGGTTCGGCATCAGCTTCTGCCGCGCCGCCTCATAGGCCTGCCAGTCGGCGGCTTCCGGCAGCGACGGCACCGTGAAGACCTCGCCCTGGTCGAGGCCGGCGAGCGCGGCATCGACCATGTCCTCGGCCTTCATCACGATCTCGCCGGGCAGATGCGCGACCGGCGTGCCGGCGATGTCCCAGAACTCGGTGGCCGTGGCGCCGGGCAGCACCGCCTGGACCCGGACGTTCTTGTCCTTCAGCTCGTGCTGCAGCGAATGCGTCAGCGCGAGCACGAAGGCCTTGCTGCCGCCGTAGACGCCGTTGAGCAGTTCCGGCTGGACGCCGACGACCGAGGCGATGTTGACGATGGTGCCGCCGCCGCGCGCGACGAATCCCGGCACCGCCGCATAGGTCAGGCGCATCAAGGCGTCGACATTGAGCGCGATCATGTCGCTCATCTTGTCGACGTCGGATGCGAGCAGCGGCGCGGTGGCACCGACGCCGGCGTTGTTCACCAGCATGCTGATGCCGCCATTGCTGCGCAGAATGGATTCGATCCGTGATACGTCGGCGCGCTTGCTGAGGTCGGCGGCGACGATCTCGATCGATCGGCCTGTCTCGGCCGACAAACGCTTGGCGAGCCCATCGAGGCGCTCGCGGTTACGCGCGACGAGGATCAGATCGTAGCCACGCCGTGCGAGCCGGTCCGCATAGATGGCACCGATTCCGGACGACGCACCGGTCACGAGCGCCGTACCTTTGGCTGACTTGGTCATGTTGGTCTCCTGTTTGACCCTGGACGGCCGAATGTGGCCGCGCGTCAGGTTCTACAGGCCCCCTTGCATGTCTCAAATGTCATATATACACCTTTTTAGGACATCGATTGCCGCCGGAGGGTTCCATGAAGGAAATCGGCTTCGTCATCTTCCCGGATTTCCAGGTGATGGGCTTCACCGCCATCACGGCCTTCGAGGTCGCCAATTTGATCGCGGGCGAGCCGTTCTATGAGGTCACACTGCTGTCGGAGAATGGCGGCCCGGTGCGGTCGTCCGCCGGCTTCAATGTCGAAACCGAGGCGTTCGGCGAGCGCAGCTTCGACACGGTGTTCATCGGCGCCGGCCACGAGCTGCATCCGGCATCGCCGAAGTTGATCGACTATATTCGCCGCGCCATGACGGCATCGCAGCGGATCGCCGCGCCCTGCATCGGTGCCTTCTCGCTGGCTGAAGCCGGCCTGCTCGACGGCCGGCGCGTCTCCACGCACTGGCAATTCGCCGCCGAATTGCAGGCCCGATTTCCCGGGCTCAAGGTCGAGCAGGACCGCATCTACATCATCGACGGGCCGATCTGGACCTCCGCCGGGATGACCGCGACGATCGATCTGGCGCTGGCGATGGTCGAGCATGATCTCGGCGTCGAGGTCGCACGGTCAGTGGCGCGCAAGCTCGTCGTCTACCACCGCCGCACCGGCGGCCAGTCGCAGTTTTCCGCGCTGCTCGAGCTCGCGCCGAAATCCGATCGCGTGCAGAACGCGCTCAACTACGCCAAGGCGCATCTGCGCAACGAGCTGTCGGTGGAGGAGTTGGCCGAGGTGGCACGGCTCAGCCCGCGCCAGTTCAGCCGCGCCTTCCGCGCCGAGACCGGCCAGTCGCCGGCCAAGGCGATCGAGCAGCTCCGGGTCGAGGCTGCTCGCGAGCTGATCGGTGACGGCCGCCATTCGATGGACGAAATTGCCGGCGAGACCGGCTTTGCCGACCGCGAGCGGATGCGGCGGGCGTTCCTGCGGGTGCTGGGCCAGCCCCCGCAGACCATCCGCCGCCACGCCCGGGCCGCCGCGCAATCCGCGGCTTGAGGGGCCAATCCGGGCCAAAATCGCGCCAAACCCTTCATTTTTGGCCGGTTTTTGCCCTGCTTTACCTTGACTCTCCTCGGTTTGCGGCTATAAGTCCGCTCCATCCGGCGCGGGGATTTCTCGCGCCGATTGTCTTTGTGCGGGCCATTTGGGAATTCATTCCCTTTCGCACAGAACACGAAACCCATAGCGACTGAACAAAAAGCCGACCCGGGCGAAAAGTCCGAGGCCGGGATCGAACACGAAGGAATCAAACGATGTTCGCAGTCATCAAAACCGGCGGCCGGCAGTACCGTGTCGTTCCGAATGATGTACTCGAGATTGGCAAGATCGCCGGCGATGTCGGCACGATCGTGCAGCTAGGCGAAGTTCTGGTGCTCGGCGGTGACACGCCGGTGCTGGGAACGCCCACCGTGGCAGGCGCCACCGTTGCGGCCGAAGTGCTGCAGCACAAGCGCGGCGCCAAGGTGATCGCGTTCAAGAAGCGTCGCCGCAAGAATTCACGCCGCAAGCGCGGTTATCGCGACGAGCTCACGGTGCTTCGCATCACCGAGATCCTCGCCGATAACGCCAAGCCGACCATCGGCCCGCGGCCGAAGAAGGAAAAGGTCGCAGCGCCCGCCGATGGCGAGGACGCAGCGCCGAAGGCGGCCAAGAAGAAGGCGCCCGCAAAGGCGCCGGCCGCGAAAAAGGCTCCGGCCAAGAAGGCCGCGGCCAAGGCTTAAGAAGAAGTGATCATCGCGCTTCAAGTTGTGAAGCGTGACCAAACGTGAAATGATTCCGTCAAGGAATTGATCTAGAGATCAAAGCGAAGTCGGAGACGAGCTATGGCTCATAAAAAAGCAGGCGGTTCATCGCGCAACGGACGTGATTCCAAGGGCAAGCGCCTTGGCATCAAGGCGTTCGGTGGCGAGCGCGTGATCCCCGGAAACATCATCGCGCGTCAGCGCGGCACCACCTGGCACCCCGGCCTTAATGTCGGCATGGGCACCGATCATACTCTCTTCGCCAAGGTCGAGGGTCATGTCGAGTTCCGCGCCAAAGCCAACGGCCGCACATTCGTATCGGTTATCCCGATGGCGCAGGCGGCCGAGTAGACGGTGGACACACATGAGTCCGCCGGGTCCTGTTGAACCGGCGGAGCAGCAAAGAGCTCCAAGGGGAGGCGGGATGACCGGCCTCCCCTTTTTGTTGCGCGCGATCCGGTTCGACCGCGCGTGACGTTCCAAGCGTTGCGTATCGATTGTCGCATCACAGGAGCTCGACATGTTGCAGGACATCCCGACGCCGACCTTGCGCGAGGCAAGAGCTTGCGTCCTCGAGACCGAACGGCTGACATTGCGCAAGCCGACGCTCGCGGACGTAAAAGCAATCGCACGCCTCGCCAATGATCGCCGCATCGCGGAGAACACCCGCCGCCTGCCGCATCCCTATACCCAGGACGACGCCATCGACTTCGTGCGCGCGCTCGGCGCCGGCGGCCGCGAGACCGTTTTCCTGATCGAGAACAATCACACGCCGATCGGCATGGTCGGCGTCGACTGGCGCGAAGAGACATCCGCCGAGCTCGGCTACTGGCTCGGCGTCGACTATTGGGGCCAGGGCTTCGGCACCGAGGCGGCGCGCGCTGTGATCGATTACTTCTTCGAGGAATTCGATCTCGATCAGCTGATCGCGGGCGCCCGCGTCGTCAACCCGTCGTCGCGCAACATCCTCGAGAAGTGCGGCTTCCAGTGGAGCGGCGTCGAGCTGCACCGCTTCGAGGCGCTGGGCTCATCGAGCCCGGTCGATGCCTTCCGCCTGTCGCGCGGCGTCTGGACCTCGCTGAAGCGCTGGAACAACTCCGTCCGGCGGGAGAGCTGATTTGCTCTTCACCCTCCCCTGGAGGGGGAGGGTCGTTGCGCATGCAGCGAAGCGGAATGCGCAGCGGGGTGGGGTGACGGTCTCTCCCCTCGAACGCTGCCCGTGTTGAGAGATCACCCCACCCCGTCTCACATTTCGCTGCGCTCAATGTGATCCGACCCTCCCCCTCCAGGGGAGGGTGCACCTTACGCCGGTGGATTCACCGATGAGTCCCCGCGCCCGAGCTGCTGCTCGCGTACGAAGATGTAGAGGCCGGCCGCGATGATGATGGCGGCGCCGACGATGGTGGCCCAGGACGGCACGTCGCCGAACACCACGAAGCCGAAGATCACCGCCCACACGATCATCGAATACTGGTACGGCACCACCACGCTCGCCGGCGCGAGCTTCAGCGAGCGGTTCACGCAAAGCAGCGCCGCGACCGAGATGATGCCGGCGGTGAAGAACAGCACGAGGCTGCCGGCCGACGGCGTCACCCAGCCGAACGGCGACAGCACGAGGCCGAGGATGAAGGTGCCGCCGAATTGCGATGTCGCGAGCACGATATCGGGCGTCGCGCGCAGCGAGCGCGTAATCAGCATCAAGACCGCAAACGACAGGCTGCCGCCGAGCGCGATCATCGCCGGCCAGCTGATGGTCTGTGCGGACGGCCTGAGCGCGATCAGCACTCCGCAAAAGCCGACCAGGATCGCGGTCCAGCGCCGCCAGCCGATATGCTCGCCGAGCACGAGTCCCGACATCGCGGTGACGAAGATCGGCCCGGCCAGATAGTAGGTGATGACGTCGGCGAGCGGCAGATAGACCGTCGCCAGGAAGAACGCGGCGACCTCCAGCGTCGACAGCGTGACGCGCAGCAATTGCAGCCACGGCCGCTCCAGATGCAGGAAATCCGCGCGCCGCTGCCACACGATCGGCAGCAGCACCAGCAGCGCCGCACAGGCGCGCAGCCACAGCAATTGCCCGACCGAATAGGTGGCGACGATGAATTTGCCCATCGCGTCGCCGAACGAGAACATGAAGATCGACAGCAGCATCAAGCCGATGCCGGCGAGCCGCGCCGATCGATCGTCGTAGGAGGACAGTTTTCCGAACAGGCTCATTGTTCTCTTGTTATCGCCGCCTCTGAGTCGGGCCGGTCCTGACGCCGGTTTTACCGAGGTGGCCGTGCAGGACAACCCCGGCGAGGGCATATCGAACCAATTGTCGCAGTGCCGCAGCTGCGCTACGGCTGGGCCAGCACTTCAAGAAACAGAGCAGGAAACGCCGCATGAGCGACTTCGACCCCACCCAGCATCGCATGGTCCCCGCGCAGCGCTGGTTCGAGGATTTCGTGCTCGGCGAGCGTTTCGTGATTCCGAGCCGAACCCAGACCTCGGCGGTATTCGCGGCGTTCCAGACCGCGAGCGGCGACACCCATCCGATCCATTACGACGTGGAATATTGCCGCGCCCGCGGCATGCCTGACCTGCTCGCCCACGGCTTCCAGACCCTGGTGCACACCGCGCCCGGCGCGGGACTGTTTCCCTATGTCGTGGAGGAATCGCTGGTCGGCTTCCTGGAGCAGTCGAGCAAGTTCCTGAAACCGGTCTATGCCGGCGACACCATCTACCCGGCGCTCGAGGTGATCGAGCTGTCGCCGGGCAAGACCACCGGCGTCGTGACCTTGCGCTCCACCGTGCACAACCAGCGCCGCGAGCTGGTGCTGGAGGGGATGCAGAAATTCCTGGTCCGGCGGCGGCCCAGCTAGAGCATGATGAGATTAGGTCGAGCTGGAACGGCGTCGAAAGTTCACCTCTCCCTTGGGAGAGGTCGATTTGCGCAGCAAATCGGGCGAGGGGTTACGGTCTATCGAGAGCAAGAGCCCTCACCCGGATTGCTTCGCAATCCGACCTCTCCCCGACGGGGAGAGGTGAACCGAGACCGCGCCAAGCCGACTCAACCAAAACTCATCCCACTTTAGCCTCGGGTCGTAAAAAGGCCCGAAAATTAAGGCTTTTCGCTGAAGTCAGGGCCTTTCCGGGTTGCCGCCGCGGCCACCCTGCCCTAACTAGTGAAAACCATGAAATTCCTCGATGAAGCCAAGGTCTATATTCGCTCGGGCGACGGCGGCAATGGCTGCGTCGCGTTCCGGCGCGAGAAGTTCATCGAGTTCGGCGGTCCGTCCGGCGGCAATGGCGGCCGCGGCGGCGACGTCATCATCGAGTCCGTCGACGGACTGAACACGCTGATCGACTACCGCTACCAGCAGCACTTCAAGGCGCAGAAGGGCGGCAATGGCATGGGCAAGGACCGCCATGGCGCCAACGGCAAGTCGATCGTGCTGAAAGTGCCTGTCGGCACCCAGGTGTTCGACGAGGACCGCGAGACGCTGCTGCACGATTTCACCGAGCTCGGCGAGACCTTCGTGCTGGCCAAGGGCGGCAATGGCGGCTTCGGCAACGCGCATTTCAAATCTTCCACCAATCGCGCGCCGCGCAACGCCAATCCCGGCGCACCCGGCGAGGAGCGCTGGATCTGGCTGCGCCTGAAGCTGATCGCCGATGCCGGCCTGGTCGGCCTGCCCAACGCCGGCAAATCGACCTTCCTCTCGGTGGTCAGCGCGGCGCGGCCGAAGATCGCCGACTATCCCTTCACGACGCTGCATCCGCAGCTCGGCGTGGTGAATTTCGGCGGCCGTGAATTCGTACTCGCCGACATCCCCGGCCTGATCGAAGGCGCGCATGAAGGCGCCGGCCTCGGCGATCGTTTTTTGGGCCATGTCGAACGCTGCCGCGTGCTGCTGCATCTGATCGATGCGACCTGCGAGCATGCCGGCAAGGCCTACAAGACGGTGCGCACCGAGCTCGAGGCCTATGCAGGCCAGCTCGCCGACAAGATCGAGATCGTCGCGCTCAACAAGATCGATGCGGTGACGCCCGACGAGCTGAAGAAGCAGAAGGACCGCCTTAAGCGGGCCGCGAAGAAGACGCCGCTGCTGCTGTCAGGCGCGACCGGCGAAGGCGTGCCGGATGCGCTGCGTGCGCTGGTCGACGTGATCGGCGAGGCGCCGGTGTCCAACAAGGCCAAGGGCGGCCAGGCGGAGCCGTGGGCGACGCCGGTGCCGCAGGGCTGAAGGCATCTCGACTTCCCAAGCCACTTCACGTCCATGCCACCTCGTGGCGCCGCTTGCTTCCACCTTCCTGCTCAGACCGAACCCATGAAACGCCCCGCGCTCAAAAACTTTCGCCGCATCGTCGTCAAGGTCGGCTCATCGCTGCTGGTCGATTCGCAGGCCGGCGAGGTGCACGCATCGTGGCTGGCCGCCTTGGTCGAGGACATCGCAAAGCTCCACAAGCGAGGCTGCGAGGTCATGGTGGTGTCGTCGGGCTCGATCGCGCTCGGCCGCAGCCGCCTGAAACTGCCGCGCGGCCCGCTGAAACTCGAAGAGAGCCAGGCGGCCGCCGCAGTCGGCCAGATCGCGCTGGCGCGGATCTGGTCGGAGGTGCTCGGCCATCACGGCATCGGTGCCGGGCAGATCCTGGTGACGTTGCAGGACACCGAGGAGCGCCGCCGCTATCTCAATGCGCGCTCGACCATCGCAAAGCTGCTCGAATGGGGCGCGGTGCCCGTGATCAACGAGAACGACACGGTCGCCACGACAGAGATCCGTTACGGCGACAATGATCGCCTCGCCGCCCGCGTCGCCACCATGGCGAGCGCGGACCTGCTGATCCTGCTGTCCGATATCGACGGCCTCTACACCGCGCCGCCCGCGGTCGATCCCGATGCGAAGCTGATTCCTGTCGTCGAGAGCATCACCTCGGAGATCGAGGGCATGGCCGGCTCGGCCGGGTCCGAACTGTCGCGCGGCGGCATGACCACCAAGATCGAGGCCGCGAAGATCGCGACCACCGCCGGCACCCACATGCTGATCGCCTCCGGCAAGATCGAGCACCCCCTGCAGGCGATCGCCGACGGCGGCCGCTGCACCTGGTTCCTGACCCCGGCCAATCCCGTCACGGCGCGCAAGCGCTGGATTGCGGGCTCGCTCGAGCCGAAGGGCACGCTGACCATCGATGCCGGCGCCGTGGCCGCGCTGCGCGCCGGCAAGAGCCTGCTGCCGGCGGGCGTGATCAGGGTCGACGGCCAGTTCGCCCGCGGCGATGCCGTGGTGGTGCGCGGCCCGGACGATCATGAGATCGGCCGCGGCCTGGTCGCCTACGACGCCGAGAATGCCGAGAAGATCAAGGGCCGCTCCTCGCCCGACGTGATGACCATTCTGGGCATCAGCGGCCGGTCCGAGATGATCCACCGTGACGACCTCGTGATCGGCCCGGCCGGGGCGATCCCGGCCAAGTAGGCATTGAGTAGGCCATTGGCCGAGCGGGGCGGCCTGTCGCCCACCTGCCATGCCGGTTCCGCGCCTCGCCACCCCTCAATTGCCATGCTAGAACATGGCTTTAGAGCATGATCCGGACCGGCACGGCCGCGTTAGCGAAAAGTGGACACCGGTTTTCCGAAGAGATCATGCTCAAACAAGAACTGGGACTTCCATGAGCGCCCCCCTCAAGGCGATCGACGGCAACGCCGATCTCGCCGCCCTGATGACCGACCTCGCCGCCAAGGCACGCGCCGCCGCGCGTGTGCTGGCACTGGCGCCGCCGGAGCAGAAGAACCGGGCGCTTGCCGCGATCGAACGCGCGATCCGCGCCAACGCGCCGGCGATCCTCGCCGCCAATGCCGAGGACGTTGCGGAAGCGCGTGCGGGCGGCATGACCTCAGCCTTCGTCGACCGCCTGACACTGACGCAGGCGCGCGTCGACGGCATGGCCGATGGCGTTGCGACCGTGCGCGAGATCATCGATCCGGTCGGCGCCGTCACCGAAAGCTGGCAGCGTCCGAACGGCATGACCATCGAGCGCGTGCGCGTGCCGCTCGGCGTCATCGGCGTGATCTTCGAGAGCCGCCCCAATGTCGCCGCCGACGCCGGCGTGCTGTGCCTGAAGTCCGGCAACGCCGTGATCCTGCGCGGCGGCTCCGACAGCTTCCGCTCCTGCCGCGCGATCCATGAATGTCTGGTGCAGGGCCTGCGTGAAGCCGGCCTGCCCGAGGCCGCGATCACCCTGGTGCCGACCCGTGACCGCACGGCCGTCGGCCTGATGCTGACGGGACTGAACGGCGGCATCGACGTGATCGTGCCGCGCGGCGGCAAGAGCCTGGTCGGTCGCGTCGAGGCGGAGGCGCGCGTTCCGGTGTTCGCGCATCTCGAGGGCGTCAACCACATTTACGTCGATGCCAGCGCGAAGCTCGATATGGCCAAGTCGGTCGTGCTGAACGCCAAGATGCGCCGTCCCGGCGTCTGCGGCGCCGTCGAGACCCTGCTGATCGACCGTAACGCTGCCGCGACGAAACTGAAACCGCTGGTCGCGTTGTTGATCGATGCCGGTTGCGAAGTGCGCGGCGACGACATCGTGCAAGGCGCCGATGCCAGGGTGAAGCCCGCGTCCGACGAGGACTGGACCACCGAATATGAGGACGCGATCATCTCGGCGAAGATCGTCGACGGTCTCGATGAAGCGATTGCGCATATTCAAAATCACGGCTCGCATCACACCGATGCGATCGTGACCGAGGATGGCGCGGCCGCGCAGAGATTCCTCAACGAGGTCGATTCGGCGATCGTGCTGCACAACGCCTCGACCCAGTTCGCCGACGGCGGCGAGTTCGGCTTCGGCGCCGAGATCGGCATTGCCACCGGCAAATTCCACGCCCGCGGCCCTGTCGGCGCCGAGCAGTTGACGAGCTTCAAGTACCGCGTCCACGGCACCGGGCAGACACGGCCGTGATCATTGTCGCACGCACACGGTAGATCCTTGCAGCAAGCTTCCACCGTGCCGTTATCCGCAGCCCAGGCGCTTCCGTTCTACACCAACGGCATGCGCATCGGGCTGCTTGGCGGCTCGTTCAATCCGCCGCATGCCGCGCATCGCGCCATCAGCCAATTCGCGCTGAAGCGCCTGCAGCTCGACCGCGTGTGGTGGCTGCTGACGCCGGGCAATCCGCTGAAGAACCATGACGGCCTGCATGCGCTGAACGAGCGCGCCGCCGCCGCGCGCCGCGTTGCCGACGATCCGCGCATCGACGTCAGCTGTCTCGAAGCTGTCATCGGCACCCGCTACACTGTAGACACGATCATCCACTTGCGCCGCCGCGTCTCCGGCGTGCACTTCGTCTGGATCATGGGCGCTGACAATCTCGCGCAATTTCATCGCTGGAAAGATTGGCGGCGCATCGCGTCCGATGTGCCGATTGCCGTGATCGACCGACCGCCCCAAAGCTTCCGCGCGCTTGCCGCTCCCGCGGCGCAGGCGCTATCGCGCTATCGCTTGCCCGAAAATCAGGCGACACGGCTGGCCGACCAACGGGCGCCGGCCTGGGTCTTCCTGACAGGAATGAAATCCAATTTGTCTTCGACCGGACTCCGGAACCCGGACGGGAGCTGGAGGACGGCGTGAAGCGCAAAAGGGTTACTGGAATATTGAAACCATTAACCCCACATGCGTAGTATGGTGCGTGGGGCCGAGGATTCGGCACCCGCGATACAGTGAAAGGAATGGTCCCTGGCCACATCTGTATTGTCAAAGTCTGTTTTACCCAAGGTTCCAAAGACTGCGCGTAAAACATCGACGAAAACCGCGGCCTTGCAGGCGCAACCGGACGCCGACAAACCGGATGCCGACAAGACGCTGAGCCTGATCCTCTCCCGCCTCGAGGATATGAAGGCGGAAGAGACGGTCACCATCGACCTTCGTGGCAAATCCGCATATTCCGACTACATGATCGTCACCACCGGCCGGGTTAACCGGCACGTTGGCGCGATCGCGGAAAATGTGACGAAGAGCCTCAAGGAAAACGGGGTCAAGAACATCCACGTCGAGGGCTTGCCCAATTGCGACTGGGTGCTGATCGATTCCGGCGAGGTGATCGTGCACGTGTTCAGGCCTGAGGTGCGCGAGTTCTACAACCTCGAACGGTTGTGGACTCAGAACCCGGCGGTCGCGGCGGTCTAAGGGGTATCGAGCCGATGCGAATCGGCTGCGGCGCATATAGCTTGTGCGCGCGCCCTGAGGCGCGCGAGTCATAGACTTGACGCGTTTTCTACGGCAAACCGGATTCCACTTTGCCGGAAAACGCGTGTATGCGCCTCGTCGTGATCTGCATCGGCCGTCTGAAACAGGGCCCTGAACGGGAGCTCGCGGAGCGCTACCGCGAGCGCTTCGAGGATATCGGCCGCAAGCTCGGCTTTCGCGGCCTTGAGATTCATGAGATTGCGGAGAGCCGCGCGCGCGACACGGCGGCGCGCATCGCGGAAGAAGCTGCGGCGATCGCGGCGCTGCTGCCGGACAAGCACATGCTGGTCGCGCTCGACGAACGCGGCAAGAGCATCGACAGCGCGAGCTTTGCGCAGCAGCTCGGCCGCTGGCGCGACGAGGGGGCGGCGCATACGGCCTTCGTGATCGGCGGCGCCGACGGACTTTCGCCTGAATTGCAGCGCAAGGCTTCGTTGCGTATTGCATTCGGCTCCGCGACCTGGCCGCACCAAATGGTCCGCGTCATGCTTCTGGAACAGATTTATCGGGCCGCGACCATTTTGGCCGGCCATCCCTACCATCGCGCGTGACGCGGTGAGGGACAGACAAAAGCGCTGAACAGCTCGGATGCAGCACAAGCGGGACAAGCATTCTTATTTCGAGACCGCGCGCCGCCGCTGGCTGCCGGTGTCGCTGCCTTTGTCGATCGCCCTGTTCGCCGCCGCTCCGCTGGCCGCGGTGCATGCGCAAGCGACACCACCGGCACAGCAAGCCGCGCCACCTGCACAGCAGGCTGCGACGGCGGAGACATCGCCCGACGCCATCAAGCAGCGCGAGCAGGAGCTCGAGGCCGCGCGCGAGCAGCAGCGCAAGGCGACCGAACTGCAGGAGAAGCTGAAGGCCGACATCGCCGCGATGGGCCAGGACCGCAGCAAGCTCAATCAGCAGCTGATCGACATTGCCGGCCAGGTGCGCGGCGTCGAGACAAGGATTGCCGACGCCGAGGCGCGGCTGCAACCGCTCGACGGCCGCGAGCGCGAAATCCGGAGCTCGCTCGATTCACGCCGCTCCGAGGTGATCGAGGTGCTGGCCGCCTTGCAACGGGCCGGACGGCGCACCCCGCCGGCATTGCTGGTGCGGCCCGAGGACGCGCTGCAATCGCTGCGCACCGCGATGCTGCTCGGCGCGGTGGTGCCGGAGTTGCGCGTCCGCGCCGAGAAGCTTGCCGCCGATCTCGGCGAACTGGTCGCGCTACGCAAGACCATCTCGACCGAGCGCGACGCGCTGGCGAGCGACCGCGACAAGCTGAGGGAAGACCAGACCCGGCTTGCGGCGCTGGTCGACGAACGGCAGCGGCAGCAGAGCGCGGCCGAAAAGGACATGGAGGCGGAGGGCGCCCGCGCCATCGCGCTGTCCAAGCAGGCCGACAATCTGCAGAGCCTGATCGCCAAGATGGAGCAGGACCTCAAGAGCGCCGCCAAGGCCGCCGCCACGGCCAGCCTCCAGGGGGCGCCGGCGACCGTTAACGGTAAACCCAATCTCGGGGCGCTCAAGGACCCGGCGCGCATGAGCCCGGCGGTCGCCTTCGCCTCGGCCAAAGGCCTGTTCGCCTATCCCGTTAACGGCACCAAGATTCGCGAATTTGGCGGTTCCGACGGCGCGGGAGGCGTACAAAAAGGCATTTCTTTGGCAGCCAAACCGGGCGCGCAGGTCACAACCCCGTGTGACGGCTGGGTTGTTTACGCGGGTCCTTTCCGCAGCTATGGACAACTCTTGATCCTCAATGCCGGGGGCGGGTATCATGTCCTGATCGCCGGGATGGAGCGTATTTCGGTAAACATCGGCCAGTTTGTACTTACGGGGGAGCCGGTTGCGACCATGGGGTCGACGTCCCAGGTTGCATCCATTCTCGCCACCAATGCGAGCCAGCCAGTGCTCTATGTCGAGTTCCGGAAAGACGGCACTCCAATCGATCCAGGTCCATGGTGGGCCACAAATGAAGGCGAAAAGGTTCGCGGATGATGCGCAAGACTTCGGTAATTCTCCTTAGCGCCGCCACCGGCGCGGCCCTGACGCTTTTCGTCACGCAGCCCCGCGCTGTGCTGATGGGATCGAGCGCGCGCGCCGCGACGTCGGACACCTACCGCCAGCTCAATTTGTTCGGCGACGTGTTCGAGCGTGTGCGCAGCGACTATGTCGAGAAGCCCGACGACTCCAAGCTGGTCGAATCCGCGATCTCGGGCATGCTGTCCGGCCTTGATCCGCATTCGAGCTACATGGATGCCAAGAGCTTCCGCGACATGCAGGTGCAGACCCGCGGCGAGTTCGGCGGCCTCGGCATCGAAGTCACGATGGAAGACGGGCTGATCAAGGTCGTCTCGCCGATCGACGACACCCCGGCCTCGAAGGCCGGCATCATGGCCAACGACATCATCACCACGCTGGACGACGAAGCCGTGCAGGGCCTGACCTTGAACCAGGCCGTCGAGAAGATGCGCGGTCCGGTCAACACCAAGATCAAGCTCAAGATCATCCGCAAGGGCCAGGACAATCCGATCGACGTCACGCTGGTGCGCGACAACATCCGCGTCCGCTCGGTGCGCGCGCGCGTCGAGGCCGACGACATCGCCTATATCCGCATCACCACCTTCAACGAGCAGACCACCGAAGGCCTGAAGAAGGAGGTCGCCAATCTGCAGGGCCAGATCGGCGACAAGCTGAAGGGCTACATCATCGACCTGCGCAACAACCCCGGCGGCCTGCTGGAGGAAGCGGTCACGGTGTCCGACTCCTTCCTGGAGCGTGGCGAGATCGTCTCGACCCGCGGCCGCAATGCCGAGGAAACCCAGCGCCGCGCGGCGCATCCCGGCGACCTGACCAAGGGCAAGCCGGTCATCGTGCTGATCAACGGCGGCTCGGCGTCGGCCTCCGAAATCGTCGCCGGTGCGTTGCAGGACCACAAGCGTGCGACGCTGGTCGGCACCCGCTCGTTCGGCAAGGGCTCGGTGCAGACCATCATCCCGCTCGGCTCGGGCAACGGCGCGCTGCGCCTGACCACCGCGCGCTATTACACGCCATCGGGCAAGTCGATCCAGGCCAAGGGTATCGTGCCCGATATCGAGGTGCTGCAGGACGTGCCGGACGAGCTGAAGGCGCGTACCGACACCAAGGGCGAGGCTTCGCTGCGCGGCCATCTGAAGAACGATGGCGACGAGAAGACCGGGTCGCAGTCCTACGTCCCGCCGGACGCCAAGGACGACAAGGCGCTGAAGATGGCGGACGACCTGCTGCACGGCATCAAGTCGACTTCGAACGCCACGCCGGCACCGGCCGGTGACAAGGCGCCTGGTGACAAGGCCGCCGCCGACAAGCCGGCCAACAAGTCCGCGAACTGATCCAATCCAATCGTCTAGACGAAAAGGGCGGCCCTCGGGCCGCCCTTTTTGCTGTTGGATTCCCCCACCCGTGCTTTGCCGGGGAGGCCGGCGCGCGGGAATGCACCGCATCGTGCTATCGTTCGCGCTGTTGATTCGGGGAGGGTCATGGCAGAAGCGGCCGATGAACTGAGCACGCCGCTTGGGCAACAGACCGTGGGCAGGACGCGCCGTTTCCGCCTGCCATTCACGGCGATGCAGGCGCTCGCCGTGCTGCTGGGGCTCGTGCTGGTCGGTTTCGTTGGCGTTGCACTGTTCAACGACAACCCGCTCGGTGGCGAGCCGATGGCCCGCATCACCCTCCGTAATCCCCCACCCGCATCCGCCGATGACAAGCACGCCCCGGTCGAACCGGAGGTCAAATCCGCCGCCAAGGCACCGGCCACGGCCGGCGATGCCAAGAACGACGCCAGGACGGTCACCATCATCGACGGCTCCAGCGGCAAGCGCCAGGACGTGGTGATCGGCGCCGGCGATCCGGCCGAGAAGGCTGACGGCGACGCGCCGCCGCTCGCGATGGCCGGCATCGACCCGCGCCTGCTGGAAAAGTCGCGCTACGGCATGATCCCGGTCGTTGCCGACGGCCTGAAGCCGTTCACGGTCTATGCGGCCGAGGCCGACCGCGCCAAGGCCGCCCGGATGCCGGTGGTGGCCGTCGTGGTCGCCGGCCTCGGCGTCGGTGCCGCCAAGACGGCCGATGCGATCATGAAGCTGCCGCCGGCCGTGACGCTGGCTTTCACGCCCTATGGCGCCGACCCCGGCAAGCTCGCGGAACGCGCCCGGGCGCAGCGCCACGAGATCCTGCTGCAGATCCCGATGGAGCCGTTCGACTATCCCGACAACGATCCGGGGCCGCAGACCCTGCTCACCACGCTGAGCGGCGAACAGAATCTCGACCGGCTCTATTGGCACCTCAGCCGCCTGCAGGGCTATGCCGGGATCGCCAATTTCATGGGCGCCCGGTTCGTCGCGACCGATCCCGTGATGCAGCCGATCGTGCGCGAAGCGGCCAAGCGCGGCCTCAGCTATTTCGACGATGGTTCCACCCCGCGCAGCGTCGCGCAGAGCCTCTCCGCCGGCCAGTCGCTGCCGTTCGCCAAGGCTGATTTCGCCATCGACGCCGTGCCGACGTCGGCAGAAATCGACCGCGCGCTGGTCAAGCTGGAAACGATCGCCAAGGAACGCGGCACCGCCGTGGGCGTCGCCTCGGCGCTGCCGGTCTCGATCGAGCGGCTCGGCGCCTGGCTCAAGACACTGGATTCCAAGGGCATTATGCTTGTGCCATTGACAACGGCGATGCTGAAATCAAAATCGGGCTAAAGATCAATCTGTTGGTGCAGCATGACCTAGCCGGGGGGCCGGGTCTGATGGCATCAGGAAATGCGAGGTAGCGGCAGCATGGCACGTTATGAGGACCTGCCCTATCGAACCTGCGTCGGCATCATGCTGCTGAATACGGCTGGGCTGGTCTTCATCGGACGCCGAGCGGGCGGCATCGAGCATGTCGACGACGCGCATGTCTGGCAGATGCCGCAAGGCGGCGTCGATCCCGGCGAGGATACGTTTCAGGCCGCGCGGCGCGAGCTCTATGAAGAGACCAGCGTCAAGTCGGTGGAGAAGCTCGGCGAGGTCTCCGACTGGCTGATCTACGACATCCCGCGCACCGTCGCGGGCCGCGCGTGGAAGGGCCGCTATCGCGGCCAGCGGCAGAAGTGGTTCGCGTTGCGCTTCACCGGCGACGAGAACGAGATCAACGTCGCCAACCCCGGTGGCGGCCACAAGGCCGAATTCATCACCTGGCGCTGGGAGCCGATGAAGAATTTGCCGGAGCTGATTGTGCCGTTCAAGCGCCCGGTCTATGAGCGCGTCGTGAAGGAATTCGCCGGTCTGGCGGCGAAGTAGGTGGCCGGGCGACCGGCCAGATCAACGCGCGACGCAGCCATCGAGATGTCATCGGATAAGCCCTATCGCCCCAACGTGGGCATCGCGCTGTTCAACAGCCTTGGACGCGTGCTGATCGGCCACCGGATCAAGGACGATGGTCCGGAGATCGTGCTGCCCGGCCTCGAATGGCAGATGCCGCAGGGCGGCATCGACGCGGGCGAGGATCCGCGCCAGGCCGTGATGCGCGAGTTGTGGGAAGAGACCGGGGCGGTCAGCGCCGACTATCTCGGCGAGACCGATTGGATGACCTACGAATTCCCGGCCTATGACGGGCCGGCATCGCATCGGCTCGCCAAATTCCGCGGCCAGCGCCAGAAATGGTTTGCGCTGCGCTTCACCGGACGCGACGAGGAGATCGATCCGCTGACGCCGCGCAACGGCCAGCCCGCGGAATTCGATCAATGGCGCTGGGAGCGCCTCGACCGCGTCGCCGACCTCGTGGTGCCGTTCCGCCGCGAGGTCTATCGCGCGGTCGCGACCCGGTTCGCGGAATTCGCCGGCTGATCCTGCGGCGGCGTGCGCCGCGCGTCGCCCGGCGTCATCCCGTAGGTCGCACGGAACACGCGATAGAAGGTTGCGATGCTGTCGAAGCCGCATGCGAACGCGATCTCGTCGATGCCGCGTTCCCGCATGCTGTAGAGCAGCCGCCTCGCCTCCCGCAGCCTCGTCGCCGTCAGCGTTCGCGTGAACGACAGGCCGGTCGGCTCGAACAGCGCATGCAATTGCCGCAGCGAGATGCCGAGCTCGGTGGCGACCGCGGCCGGCGTCAGCGCGGCGCGATGCAGATCGCGCAGCAGGATCTCGCGCGCGGCATGGAGGTAGCCCGCATGCAGCGCGGCACGGATTTCATCCTGTCGCGGCCGCAAACGTCCGCGCGCGAGCAGCGCGAGGCGCACCATATGCGTCACCTCGCCGGCGAACTGCCCGGCTTGCGCCGGATCGCGGGTCATGGCGCGGAACATGGCGCCGACCAGTCGGGTCAGGCGCGCATCACGCGCCAGCGCGACCGGCGGCGCATCCTCGATTCGCGCACCGAGCACGAGCTCGCTGGTGACGGGGATCTTGAGGCTGAAGAAATGAAAACCGTCGGTCCGCTCGGGCGTCGAGAAATACGGGCGATTGGAGTGGCCGAACACCAGATCTCCGTTGCGTACGAACTGGACACGATCGCGACCGATATTCAGGTGGCCGGGGCCGCGCACCTGCCACGCGAGTTGCAGGCTGTTGCTCGGGACGCGCGTAATGTCCGATGAGGTACGGCTGACCCGATAGGAGGATGCCGACATTTCCGCCAGCACGGCATCGCCGACCGGCGTCGCGGAAAAGTGCCCACGGAAATCAGGCCGCTTGTCGCGCTCGAGCTCGATCGTGACCCCGAACAGGCTCTTGCCGCGCACATCGCACCAGTGCTCGAAACGGTCCTGCGGGCGGAGCGCATCGGTGGAGAAGGTCAGCACGGAATCTTGTCCATTACGTCCAAAGTGGAATCGCGATCCGATCGAGTCGGCTCGTCGTTGCGCCGCAGCTTGTCATTTGTGCCCGATCTCAGCTGTAAGCTGCTTCACATTTTCCGGATCGGTTCACCGCTTTGCACGTTGCGGACCGTGTTCTAGTTTGGGCCGACCGTGAACGGGCCGATCGCGATGACATGACAATCGCTGTCGCGCCTGGCGCACGCGCCGAGCGCGGCGTCGACCGCGCCCTGCTCGTTCTCCGCCTTCAATCCAAGTCCCGGCCGTCCCTGCGTCCCGACCGCGACCGCATTCCAGCCTGCCGTCGCATCGGCAAGCTTGCGAACGACATCGGCCCGCTCGCTCGGAGCGATGACCGAGCTGTCCGCTGCCCTGAGGAAGCCGGTGACGTGCAACGTCGCCGGAATCGGCACCACGAAGACGTCGTCGACCACGACGATCGTGCAGGGCACGCCGGCGACCGCGCCGCAGGCTTGCAGGTTGCGCCGCGCCGATTCCTCCAACGAATCGATGCCCGCATTGAAGAAGTAGTGACCGCCCGGACCGAGCGCGATGGTCCGCGTCTTGCGGCCCGGCACGAACAGGCTATCGAGCCGGGCCCTGGCCGCGTCGCGCAGCAGCGGCACGTCCTTGGTGGCGTACGGCTTCTCGACCAGCACGTCACGCTTGACCCACGGCAAGGGTGGCACCGGAGGCTGGCCACGGGTGTACACGATCGTGTTGCCGACGGCGTACAGTTCGCATTTGCGCGGCGAGCCGGCATTGTCGGCGCGCTTCTGGCACAGATCCAGCGCAGCCGTCTTCGCCGCGTCCTCGCTGGGCTGCGCCACGCTCCAGCCGACGAAGCCATTGATGTTGAGAGCGACCGCCTTGGAATCGCCTGCGGGCAAATACTCGGTCGCGAGCATGTTGCGGGTGCGATCGCTGACGAACGGAACGATGTCGGCCGCGAGCTTATCACCCGGCGCAGTCGAAGCCGTCGCCGCCAATGCCGGCGCGGGTTTCGAAGGGGCAGATGGCGCCGTCGATGCCGGCGGCGACGGCGCAACCAACGGGGCCGGCGAAGCCGATACCAAGGGCGCGGACGCCCGCGTAGAACTCGCTACGGCAGCGGGCTTCGCCGCCGAGGTTTCCAGCTTGGTGTAATAGAGGAAGCCGCCGACGCCGATCGCGGCCAGCAGCACCACGGTGATGGCAGCGGGCCACATCCAGGCTGGCGCAGCTGGCGGCGCGGACTTGACCGGCTTCTTGACCTGCGGCGTTGCGTAGCTGCCGTCCTCGCGCCGCATCGCCACCATGTAGGCGTGCACCGGGGTCGGGATGTTCTTCACTTCCTGCGCACCGATGTCGGCGAATTGCACCGACAGCTTGTTGGCGACCTGCTCGTGCACGGCGCGCGACACGCAGATGCCGCCGACTTCGGCGAGGCCCTCGAGCCGGGCTGCGATATTGACGCCGTCGCCGAGCAGATCGCCGTCGCGCTCGACCACGTCGCCGATGGTGATGCCGATCCGGAACGACATCTGCCGGCTCGGCGGATAGGCCATGTTACGCGTGCGCAGGCTTTCCTGGATGTCGATCGCGCAACGCACGGCTTCGACGGCGCTGGGAAATTCAGCGAGCACCGCATCGCCTGCGGTGTTGAAGATGCGGCCACCGCATTTTGCAATGAAGTCATCGGTGACCTGCCGATAGGAGGCGAGCCGCCGCAGCGTCTCTTCCTCATCCTCGGCAACCAATCGACTATAGCCTGCAATATCGGCCGCAAAGATCGCCGCGATCTTGCGCTTCATGAGCACCAGCCCCGGAATCCAAATATGTCGGGCAGAATGCCGCCAGACGTTCGCGGGTGCAATAAGCATTCAACGCCCGCCGGGGTGCGGCGAGCGTTGAATCATTCAAGGCCTTTGTTCAAGTCCTGGCAAACGGTGACTGGGAGACTGCGAGCGATTTCACAAAGGGGGCCGGCTCACTCGGCGCATCGGCGCGATCGCTGGTCGGCAATCGCGCCTTAGTGCATAGCCGTGGTGTTGAGCTCGTTCTGGATGCTCTTGAAGTGGTCGAGCCGCTCGATCGCGTGATCGAGCTCGGAGCCCTCCTTCTCGGCGAGCTTCTCTTCCATCTCCTTGATGGTCTCCGCGAACTTCACGCGGTCGAGTTCGGCAATCGTGGTCGCGACGTCGGCGAGCACGGTGAGGCCTTTGTCCGACATCTCGGCAAGGCCACCGAGCACGATCACCTTGTCGCGCTTACCGGCGGCCGTGATCGTCAGGATGCCCGGACGAACCGTGGCGACGACCGGAGCGTGGCCGGCGAGCACGCCGAAATCACCCTCCACGCCGGGGACGTCAACCTGATCAACGTCGCCGGAGAAGGCGAGCTTTTCGGGAGAGACGAGATCGAAGTGGAAGGTGGCCATGGTCTTTCCGTTCTTTGCGCTGTCACCCGCGGGCTCGACCCGCGGGTCCATCAGTCAAGACAGTTTTCGTTCGATGGATCGCCGGATCTAGTCCGGCGATGACGACATCATGAAGCTCAGGCCGCCTCGGCGGCGAGCTTCTTGCCCTTCTCGACGGCTTCTTCGATGGTGCCGACCATGTAGAACGCCGCTTCCGGCAGATGGTCGTACTTGCCCTGGCAGAGATCGCGGAAGCCCTTGATGGTGTCGGCGAGGTCGACGAACTTGCCCGGCGAGCCGGTGAACACTTCAGCGACGTGGAACGGCTGCGACAGGAAGCGCTCGACCTTGCGGGCGCGGGCGACCGTCAGCTTGTCCTCTTCCGACAGTTCGTCCATGCCGAGAATGGCGATGATGTCCTGCAGCGACTTGTAGCGCTGGAGGATCTGCTGGACGAGACGCGCGGTGTTGTAGTGCTCTTCACCGACGACCAGCGCCGACAGCATGCGCGAGGTCGAGTCGAGCGGGTCCACCGCGGGATAGATGCCCTTTTCCGAGATCGCGCGCGACAGCACCGTGGTGGCGTCCAAGTGCGCGAACGAGGTGGCCGGCGCCGGGTCGGTCAAGTCGTCGGCCGGCACGTAGATCGCCTGCACCGAGGTGATCGAGCCCTTCTGGGTGGTGGTGATGCGCTCCTGCAGCGCGCCCATGTCGGTCGCGAGCGTCGGCTGATAGCCCACCGCCGAAGGAATACGGCCGAGCAGCGCCGACACTTCCGAACCCGCCTGGGTGAAGCGGAAGATGTTGTCGACGAAGAACAGCACGTCCTGGCCCTGGTCGCGGAAGTGCTCGGCGACCGTCAGACCGGTCAGACCGACACGGGCGCGGGCGCCCGGCGGCTCGTTCATCTGGCCGAACACCAGCGCGCACTTCGACTTCACGCTCGGATCCGGGTTGTGCGGATCGGCGTTGACCTTGGACTCGATGAACTCGTGATAGAGGTCGTTGCCTTCACGGGTGCGCTCGCCGACGCCGGCGAACACGGAGTAACCACCGTGCGCCTTCGCGACGTTGTTGATCAGCTCCTGAATCAGCACGGTCTTGCCGACGCCGGCGCCGCCGAACAGGCCGATCTTGCCGCCCTTCGCGTACGGAGCAAGAAGATCGACGACCTTGATGCCGGTGACGAGAATTTCCGCTTCCGTGGACTGGTCGGTGTAGGTCGGCGCTTCCTGGTGGATGGCGCGCACGCCGTCGGCCTTGATCGGGCCGGCCTCGTCGATCGGCTCGCCGATGACGTTGATGATGCGGCCGAGCGTGCCTTCGCCGACCGGCACCCGGATCGGTTCGCCGGTGTCGGTCACTTCCTGGCCGCGGACCAGACCTTCGGTGATGTCCATCGCGATGGTGCGGACGGTCGATTCACCGAGATGCTGCGCGACTTCGAGCACCAGGCGGTTACCGCCGTTCTTGGTCTCGAGCGCGTTCAGAATCGCCGGAAGGTGGCCTTCGAACTGCACGTCGACCACGGCGCCCGTGACCTGGGTAACGCGACCGATCGGATTGGCTGCTGTAGCCATGGACTGTTCTCCTTCGAAAATCTGCCTTAGACCGCCTCAGCGCCGGAGATGATCTCGATCAGCTCCTTCGTGATCTGGGCCTGACGGGTTCGGTTGTAAATCAGGGTTTGCTTGCGAATCATCTCGCCGGCATTGCGGGTCGCGCTGTCCATCGCGCTCATCTGCGCGCCATAGAACGAGGCGTTGTTCTCCAGCAGCGCGCGGAAGATCTGCACCGCGAGGTTGCGCGGCAGCAGGCTGCCGAGGATCTGGTCCTCTTCAGGCTCGTATTCGTACGAGGTTGCGGGAGCCGCGTTGGCCGCAGGCGCGGCCACCTCGAGCGGGATGATCTGCTGCGCGGTCGGGATCTGTGCGATCACCGACTGGAAGCGCGAATAGAACAGCGTGCAGACATCGAACTCGCCGGCCTCGAAACGCGCCAGCACCTTGCTCGCGATGTCCTCGGCGTTGACGAAGCCGATCTGCCGCACCGAACGCAGGTCGAGATGCTCGACGATCCGCTTCTCGAACGTCCGCCGCAGCTGCTCGTAGCCCTTGCGACCGACGCAGAAGAACTTCACTTCCTTGCCCTGCGCGAGCAGCGCGTTCGCCCGCTCGCGCGCCAGGCGCACGATGGCCGAGTTGAAAGCGCCGGACAGGCCGCGCTCGCCGGTGCAGACCAGCAGCAGGTGCACCTGGTCGTTGCCGGTGCCGGCAAGCAGTGCCGGCGCGCCGGGCGTGCCATTGGCCGCGGCTGCGATGTTGGAAATCACCGCATCCATCTTGGTGGCATAGGGCCGCGCCGCTTCGGCGGCGTTCTGCGCGCGGCGCAGCTTCGAGGCTGCGACCATCTGCATGGCCTTGGTGATCTTCTGCGTCGCCTTGGTCGAGGCGATGCGGACCCGCATGTCTTTTAGTGACGCCATTCTTCGTTCACCCCGGCGATCCGACCACAATGGTCAGATCGCAAGCCTCTGTTCGTCACGCCCGGCGGCGAGCCGGGCGACGCCCCATTCGTTATGCAAACGTCTTGGCGAAGCCATCGACCGCCGACTTCAGCTTGGCGGCGCTGTCGTCAGACAGGTCGCGGCTGTCGCGGATCGCGTTGAGGATATCGACGTGCTTGCCGCGCAGCAGCGACAGCAAGCCATCCTCGAACGCCTTCACCTTGTTGAGCGGCAGCGGGTCGAGATAGCCGTTGGTGCCGGCCCAGATCACGCAGACCTGCTCTTCCATCTTCAGCGGCGAGAACTGCGGCTGCTTGAGCAGCTCGGTCAGGCGCGAACCGCGGTTGAGCAGGCGCTGGGTGGACGCGTCGAGGTCGGAGCCGAACTGCGCGAACGCCGCCATTTCGCGGTACTGCGCGAGCTCGCCCTTGATCTTGCCGGCGACCTTCTTGGTGGCCTTGGTCTGCGCCGACGAACCGACGCGCGACACCGACAGACCGACGTTCACCGCGGGACGGATGCCCTGGAAGAACAGGTCGGTTTCCAGGAAGATCTGACCGTCGGTGATCGAAATCACGTTGGTCGGGATGTAGGCCGACACGTCGTTGGCCTGGGTTTCGATGACCGGCAGCGCCGTCAGCGAGCCCAAACCATGGTCCTTGCCGAGCTTGGCGGCGCGCTCGAGCAGGCGGGAGTGCAGATAGAACACGTCGCCCGGATAGGCCTCGCGGCCCGGCGGGCGGCGCAGCAACAGCGACATCTGGCGGTAGGCGACGGCCTGCTTGGACAAGTCGTCATAGATGATCACGGCGTGCATGCCGTTGTCGCGGAAGTACTCGCCCATGGTGCAGGCGGTGAACGGCGCGATGTACTGCATCGGCGCCGGATCGGACGCGGTCGCCGCGACGATGATCGAGTATTCCAGCGCGCCCTGCTCCTCGAGCACCTTGACGAACTGCGCGACGGTGGAGCGCTTTTGGCCGATCGCGACGTAGACGCAATACAGCTTGAGGTTCTCGTCCGGCTGGGCGTTCAGCGGCTTCTGGTTCAGGATGGTGTCGAGCGCGATCGCGGTCTTGCCGGTCTGACGGTCGCCGATGATCAGCTCGCGCTGGCCGCGGCCGATCGGGATCAGCGCGTCGATTGCCTTGAGGCCGGTGGCCATCGGCTCGTTCACCGACTTGCGCGGAATGATGCCGGGCGCCTTGACGTCGACGCGCTTGCGTTCGGTGGCCTGGATCGGGCCCTTGCCGTCGATCGGGTTGCCGAGCGCATCGACGACGCGGCCGAGCAGGCCCTTGCCGACCGGCGCGTCCACGATGGCGCGGGTGCGCTTGACGGTCTGGCCTTCCTTGATCTCGCGGTCGGCACCGAAGATCACGATACCGACGTTGTCGGTTTCGAGGTTCAGCGCCATGCCGCGCGTGCCGTTCTCGAACTCGACCATTTCACCGGCCTGAACGTTGTCGAGACCGTAGACGCGGGCGATACCGTCGCCGACCGACAGCACCTGGCCAACTTCGGTGACCTCGGCTTCCTGGCCGAAATTCTTGATCTGGTCCTTGAGGATCGCAGAAATTTCTGCGGCGCGGATGTCCATCAGCCTGCCTCTTTCATCGCGTTCTTGATCGAATTGAGTTTGGTGCGAAGCGAACTATCCACCATGCGGCTGCCGAGCTTGACCACCAGGCCACCAATAATGGAGGGATCGACCTTCACGTTGAGCGCGACGTCCTTGCCCGTCACTGACTTCAGTGCGGTCTTCAGGGCGTCGAGATTCTTGTCACTGAGCTGCTCGGCGACGGTGACTTCCGCAGTCGCCTCGCCCTTGAACTTCGCCACCAGCGCGCGATAGGCGCGGATCACATCGGATACGGCAAACAGCCGGCGATTGGCGGTGAGCACCTTGAGGAATTTTGCCGACGTACCGGCGATGCCGGCCTTGTCGAGCACCGCGGTCAGCGCCTTCAGCTGGGCCTCGGCGGCAAACACCGGGCTGCGAACAAGGCGCTTCAGATCGGCGCTGTCGTTGAGCATGGCTTCGAATTTGTCGAGGTCGGCCCGGACTTGATCGACGGATTGCTCGTCGCGCGCCAACTCGAACAGGGCCGTTGCATAACGACCGGAAACTCCCGAAACGGACGGATCTTCAGCAGCCACGAGCTCGCTCTTTTTTGCTGTCAAATTCGCAAGGGAAAAACCGTCGCCACCAAAGCAGCGCCTAGCGATCCAAGCCCTTGGAATTCAAGCGGGACTTCGATTTTCGACCGGCACAGGACATGCCGGGACCGTTAAAATCGCGGCTTTGCTAACATAGCAATCGCGCAGGTGCAACATGACGGCATCGTGAGAGCCGCCTTGTCGCATGCGGTTTTTCGCGACCGCGACCAGCGGTCGAATCGGAAAAATTCGGCGCGCGGAAATCGGGCGCGGCCGGCTTCGATTCGCGTCCCTCGATTTTGTTCCATCGAAATTTGCATGGGCCTATGGGCTCGGGCGCAAGGAACCCCGAGCCGGCCGCCGTTTCATTTCGCGATTACTTACCGAAAACTTACAACCGGAAAGATAATCAGTATTCGTAAGTATTCGTATCGTTAAAAATTCGTTAACGGCCAAGGTTACGGAACCTCGATTGAATACCCCAAGGCGGTAACAAGATATTTCAGCCCGAGACAATCAGGATTTACTGCCCAATTCGTGCCTCATTGCGAAATCAAACGGCCTTGGTCAACGAAGGGACGGGGGTTCCACTTGCCGTGTTAGCGGCAATACTGTCTGAGGGTCTTATCAATGCTGAATATCAAGAAAGCGGCGGGCAATGTAACCCGCTCGCGCACGGCGCTTGCGTTTGTAGCCGCAACTATCCTGGTCGGGGGCAGCGTGACGGAGGCGTCCGCGAAGTCCAGGCACCACCATCATCGCCACCACCATCATCACCAGGCCCGCGCCGAAGCTTCCTCCTGGCGCGACGCCAATGCATCGATCCAGCCGTCCGGCGGCCACACGTTCTCGGGGATGGCCTCGTTCTACGGCAATGAGTCGGGCAGCCGCACTGCTTCCGGTCAGCGCTTCAACCAGAACGCCATGACCGCGGCCCACCGCTCGCTGCCGTTCGGCACCAAGGTCCGCGTCACCCATGGCGGCCGCAGCGTCGTCGTCACCATCAACGATCGTGGCCCGTTCGTCCGCGGCCGCGTGCTCGACCTCTCGACCGGCGCAGCCCGCGCCATCGGCCTGACCGGCGCCGGCGTCGGCCGCGTCACCGCCGAGGTCGTGTCCTAAGCGTTCAGTAAGCGTTGCGTTGCGTAACGGCCGCGAGGCCTGCTTCGCGCCAAAAGGGCCTGCCGTCGCGAATGACGGCAGGCTTTTTCTTTTCGACTTTTCTGCCGTCATTCCGGGGCGATGCGCAGCATCGAACCCGGAATCTCGAGATTCCGGGTCTGGTCCTTCCGGACCATCCCGGAATGACGGCCTCTACAAAAAGCTCTGCGGATCGACGTCGACTTCGAGCTTCAGATTGCCCTTGGTCTTCGGGCCTGCCTCGAGCCATTCGCGCAGATATTGCGACAGGTCGACATTGCGCAGCGACTTCACCAGCAGGCGGAACCGATAGCGGCCCTTGATGACGGCCAGCGGCGCCTCGGCGGGACCGAGCACCTGGATCCGCTCGTCGAGCGGCGCGACCGCGGCGAGCTTGCGGGCAAATCCTTCCGCGGTCGGGCGGTCGCCGGCCGAGACGATCAGGCTCGCCAGCCGGCCGAACGGCGGATAGCCGGTGCGTTCGCGGATATCGATCTCGCTGGCGTAGAACGCCTCGCGGTCGTTCGCGATCAGGGCCTTGATGACCGGATGCTCCGGCTGATGGGTCTGCAGATAGCCGACGCCGCGGCCCTGCTCGCGGCCGGCGCGGCCGACCACCTGGTTCAACAGCTGGAACGTGCGCTCGGCGGCGCGGGGATCGCCGTTGCTGAGGCCGAGATCGGCGTCGATGACCCCGACCAGATTGAGCCGCGGGAAATTGTGCCCCTTCGCCACCAGCTGGGTGCCGATGATGATGTCGACGCGGCCCTCGGCGATCTCGTTGAGCTCGCTGCGCATGGTCTCGATCGAGGTGATGAGGTCACTCGACAGCACCATGGTGCGGGATTCGGGGAAGATGCTGGCGGCCTCCTCCTGCAGGCGCTCGACGCCGGGGCCGACCGCGACCAGCGATTCCTCGGCCGCGCAATGCGGGCAGATGTTCGGGCGCGGCATCGAGAAACCGCAGTGATGACAGACCAGCCGCTGCCGGAAGCGATGATCGACCAGCCAGGCATCGCAGATCGTGCAGGCGAAGCGGTGGCCGCAGGCGCGGCACAGCGTCAGCGGCGCATAGCCGCGGCGGTTGAGGAACAGCAGTGCCTGCTCGCGGCGCTCGATCGCATGGCGAATTTGCTCGGCCAGCACGGGCGAAATGAACCGCCCGCGCGGCGGCGGCGCGCGGCGCATGTCGATCGCCTCGATATGCGGCATGTGCTGGCCGCCGAACCGCGACGGCAGCGCGACGCGCTGGTAGCGCCCCTTGCGCGCATTGACCTCGCTCTCGACCGACGGCGTCGCCGACGCCAGCACGATCGGGATTTTGGCGATATGGGCGCGGACCACCGCCATGTCGCGCGCGTGGTAATGCGCGCCGTCGTCCTGCTTGTAGGCCTGGTCGTGCTCCTCATCGACGATGATCAGCCCGAGATCGGCATAGGGCAGGAACAGCGCCGAGCGGGCGCCGACCACGACCGGCGCCTTGCCCTCTGAGATCGCCGCCCAGTTGCGCGCCCGCGTGCGCGGCGTCAGCTCCGAATGCCATTCCAGCGGCCGCACGCCGAAGCGCTGGGCGAAGCGGTCGAGGAACTGGCCGGTCAGCGCGATTTCCGGCATCAGGATCAGCGTCTGCTTGCCGCGGCGGATATTCTCCGCGATCGCCTCGAAATAGACCTCGGTCTTGCCGGAACCGGTGACGCCGTCGAGCAGCGCGACGTGAAAGCTGCCGCTCGCCGCCAGCGTCCGCATCACATCGACCGCACTGCGCTGCTCGCGCGAGAAATCCGGTTGGGCGTAGGAGGGATCCGGAACGGGCGGCGCCGCCGGCGGCGGCATCGCCTCGACCGTCAGCGTGCCTTCGTCGACCAGGCCATCGATCACACCCGAGCTGACCCCGGCCTCCCGTGCCGCCTCCGACTTGCCGTGCAGCAAGCGGTCCGACAGCACCTCGATCAGGCGCCGGCGCGCCGGCGTCAGGCGCCGCGGCGGCTCGCCGACGAGGCGGACGCCGAGCCGCGTCCGCTCCGGCCCAAGGTTTTCGCCCATCCGCAGCGTCATCCGCAGCACCATGCCGCGCGCCGACAGCGTGTAGGTAGAGACCCAGTCGACCAGCTGGCGCAGCTCCGCTCGGAGCGGCGGAACATCGAGCTTTTCGCTGACGTCCTTGAGGCGGTTGTGCAGCCGCGGATCCGGCCTGGCATTCTCGGCCCACACCACCGCGACGACTTCGCGCGGCCCGAGCGGAACAGAGATCACATCGCCGGGCGCAAGCTCCATGCCCCGCGGCACGCGGTAGGAATAGGTCTGATTCAGCGCCACAGGCACCAGCACGTCGACGACACGTGTCGTCGATGCGGCGGCTGGGCTGGGGCGCGTGGCGTGGTCCATTGAATCAGGGCTTTTGAATCCGAACTTTGCACCGGGCTAGAGATTTGGTTCTGAATGAATCAGAACCAAATCTCCAGCTTCTTGTTTTGACGCGTTTTCTTTACGCGAACCGGCCTCCACTTCGCTCGAAAACGCTCTGTCACCGCTGCGCGGTCTTAGCGATCGGTAAACGAAGGCAATGCGATATAATCAGGAGATTCGCAGCGCCAATAGCCCTTTACAGATGGCCCGGACCGATCAGCCCATGCAACCGCTCGAGCTCGACTGCGCCGACACATCAGTCACGCAGGAGATGACGCGCTGGTTGTCGCATCTGCGCGCCGAGCGGCGACTGTCGCCGAAGACGCTCGAGGCCTACGCCCGCGACGTGCGGCAGTGCCTGGCCTTCCTCGCTGAACACTGGGGCGCACGCGTGACGCTTGAGGCATTCTCCGCGCTCGAGGCGAGCGATGTCAGAGCCTTCATGGCGATGCGCCGCGCGGACGAGATCGGCGGACGGTCGCTGATGCGGGCGCTGGCGGGGCTGCGTTCGTTCGGGCGCTTCCTGGAACGCGAAGGCAAGGGCAAGGTCGGCGCACTCTCGGCGATCCGCGCGCCCAAGGTGGCGAAGAGCCTGCCGAAGCCGATCCAAATGGAGGCGGCGAAGCGCTTTGCCGATGCCGATGAGCGCGCCGGCGAGGAGCGCGAGACCTGGATCCTGATGCGCGACGCCGCGGTCATGGCGCTGCTCTATGGTTCGGGCTTGCGCATCTCCGAGGCGCTGGGGCTGAAGCGCCGCGACGTGCCGAAACCGGGCGAAGGCGACGTGCTGGTCGTGACCGGCAAGGGCAACAAGACCCGCATGGTGCCGGTGCTGCAAAACGTGCTGAAATTGATCGCGGACTATGCGGCGATCTGCCCGCACCAGCTCAGCCCGACCGGACCGATGTTCGTCGGTGCGCGCGGCGGCCCGTTAAGCCCGCGCATCATCCAGCTCACCATGGAGCGGCTGCGCGGCGCGCTCGGCCTGCCCGACAGCGCAACGCCGCATGCGTTGCGGCACTCCTTCGCCACCCACCTGCTGAGCCGCGGCGGCGACCTGCGCGCGATCCAGGAATTGCTCGGCCACGCCTCGCTGTCGACCACGCAGATCTACACCGGCATCGACAGCGAGCGCCTGCTCGAAGTCTATCGCTCCGCGCACCCGCGCGGCTGAACGGCCGGATCCGGGTGCAGATAAGACGCCGGACTTGGTTCGCCGTCATGCTGCGTTCATCTTCATACGGCTAACCACAAACTGCCGCCCCTTGCCTTGTGCATCGCATTCGGCAATCGTGGCACAGTCTCATCGGAGGGGAATCATGAGCGCACATGAAAGTATGGAGCACGCGGAGCATGCCGAGCATGCGTCGGGCGAGAACAAGAAGATCGCGCTCCTGATCGCCGTGATCGCGCTCTGCCTCGCGCTGTCGGAAACGCTCGGCAAGGGTGCCCAGACCGAATCGATCAGCAAGAACGTCGAAGCCTCCAACCTCTGGGCCTTCTTCCAGGCCAAGAGCATCCGCCGCACCGCGGTGCAGACCGCGGCCGAACAGGGCAAGCTGAACCTCGCGACCACCACCGACGAGGCGGCCAAGGCCGCGCTGCAGAAGCAGATTGACGACTGGCAGAAGACCGCGGCGCGCTATCGCTCGGAGCCTGAGACCGGCGAGGGCACCGAGCAGCTCGCCGAGCGCGCCAAACACGCCGAGCATGAGCGCGACGAGGCCACCGCGAAATATCATCACTTCGAGCTTGCCTCCGCCGCCTTCCAGATCGCCATCGTGCTGGCGTCCGCGACCATCATCACCGGTATTGCCGCGCTTGTCTGGGTGTCCGGCCTGGTGACACTGGCCGGCGTCGTGATGACCGTGCTCGGCCTATTCCAGCCGCACTTGCTGCCTCTGCATTGAGGCGGCTGGGCTCCGCTCCCCTAACAGGGTCACGGAATTGGCTTGCTCAGTGTCATCACCCGCGCATGCGGGTGATCCAGTATTCCAGAGGCGGTCGTGCTTGAGCCGATAGGCCGCGGCGTACTGGGTCGCCCGGTCGAGCCGGGCGACGACAACAGTGGCTTCACATCCTGTCAGGATGACGGGAGCGACAGCGCCGCTTAGAGAACCTTGCTGGTCTGATGCACACTTTTGCGGAAGCGGGCGATCAGGCGCAGCGTGCGCGCGGCCCAGCCTTCGCCGTCGCCGCTGATCATCTCGCGGATGCGCCGCTTGATCGGCTCGACCAGCGCGGTGGCCTTGGCCCGTAGCGCCATCACGTAATTATAGAGCGCCTCGAACCAGGGCATCTCCAAAAGCTTCGACCGCGTCACGTCGAACAGGAAGGCCGTGACGCCGACGCCGAGGAATTTGGCGAACAGGATCAGCGAGACTGCGCTGAACCAATATTGGTTCGCCAGCAGCCAGAGCCCGACCAGCTTGAGCGGAAACAGCGGGATCAGCGGCACGACGAAGACGATCAGCGTCATCGCCGGCGACAGTGAATCGACCCGGTCGGCCAGCCATTGCTTGAGCGCACGGAGCGGGATCCAGGCGACCACCCGGGCCACGATCGGCTCGAGGTGGTCCCACAGCCAGGCCTCGATCAGGAAGATGATCGCAAGCAGGACCCAGAACGGCTGAAGCAGGCGGCGTAGCATCGCTATGACCCTAAAGCGCGATGAGACCGAGTTGAATCATCGCGCTTCAGCTCCTTGTTTGAGCATGATCTTCTCGGAAAACCACTTCACACTTTTCCGGATCATGCCCCAGCCCGGCTCGCGCCGGACGTTCGACCATCACATATGGATGGCACGCTTGGCCACCGCAAGCGCAGCTTCCTTGATCGCCTCGGAGCGGGTCGGATGTGCGTGGCAGGTGCGCGCCAGATCCTCCGCCGAACCGCCGAATTCCATCAGAACGCAGGCTTCATGGATCATTTCGCCGGCCTCGATGCCGACAATGTGGACGCCGAGCACCCGATCCGTCTTCGCATCTGCGAGAACCTTCACGAAGCCGTCGGTGGTCTGATTGACCTTGGAGCGGCCGTTCGCGGTGAACGGGAATTTGCCGACGGTATAAGCGATGCCGGCCTGCTTGAGGTCTTCCTCGGTCTTGCCGACCGACGACACTTCCGGCGTGGTATACACAACACCTGGAATGACGTCGTAGTTCACGTGACCGGCCTGGCCCGCGATGATCTCCGCGCAGGCAACGCCCTCATCTTCCGCCTTGTGCGCGAGCATCGGCCCGGCGACGACGTCGCCGATCGCGTAGATGCCCTTCACAGAGGTCGAGAAGTGCGCGTCGATCTCGACGCGACCGCGATTATCGAGCGCAACGCCGGCCTCCTTCAGCCCGAGGCCCTCGGTGTAGGGCACGCGGCCGATGCACACGAGCACGACGTCGGCCTCGATGGTCTCCCCAGCACCGCCTGCCGCCGGCTCAACCTTGGCCTGCAGCGTCTTGCCCGAGGTGTCGACCGCGGTGACCTTGGTGCCGAGCTTGAAGACAAAGCCCTGCTTCTCCAGCATGCGCTGGAATTGTTTTGCCACTTCGCCGTCCATACCAGGCAGGATGCGGTCGAGGAATTCCACGACCATGACCTCCGCCCCGAGGCGGCGCCACACCGAGCCGAGTTCGAGCCCGATCACGCCGGCGCCGATGATCAGCAGCTTCTCCGGCACCTTCTCCAGCGACAGCGCGCCGGTCGACGATACGATGCGCTTCTCGTCGATCTCGATGCCCTTCAGCCGCGCGATGTCGGAGCCGGTGGCGATCACGATGTTCTTGGTCTCGACGGTTTCGGACTTGCCGTCGCCGGAGACCTCGACCTTGCCGGCACCGAGGATCTTGCCGGTGCCCTTGAGCACGTCGATCTTGTTCTTCTTCATCAGGAACTCGACGCCCTTGACGTTGCCGTCGATGCCCTGCTGCTTGAAGTTCATCATTGCGGGCAGATCGAGCTTCGGCGCCGGGACGCTAACGCCCATCTTGGCGAAGGAATGCCCGGCTTCCTCGAACATCTCGGAGGCGTGCAGCAGCGCCTTCGACGGCATGCAGCCGACATTGAGGCAGGTGCCGCCCAGCGTCGCATTCTTCTCGACGACGGCAACCTTCATGCCGAGTTGCGCCGCGCGGATCGCGCAGACATATCCGCCCGGGCCGGTGCCGATGACGACGAGATCGTAAGAAGCCATGATGGAAGGTCCTGTAGCTAACTCTGTGACAATGAGGCGAGTCCGATCTGATCGGCAGATCGGGACCCGCGTCGGATTTATGTTTAGCGACCGCCCGACACGTCGAGGATCGCGCTGGTGACGTAGGACGCCTCGTCGGAGATCAGCCAGACGATGGCGTTGGCGATTTCATCCGCGGTGCCGACGCGCTTCATCGGCACCATATGGGCGAGCCGATGCGCGCGATCGGGCTCACCGCCCGCGGCGTGGATGTCGGTGTCGATCAGCCCGGGCCGGATGCCGGCGACGCGGATGCCTTCATTCGCGACCTCGTAGCCGAGGCCGACCGTGAAGGAATCGATCGCGCCCTTGGAGGCGGCATAGTCGACATAGGTGTTGGGCGCGCCGAGCTTCGCCGCGACCGAGGACAGGTTGACGATGACGCCGCCCTTGCCGCCGTGCTTGGTCGACATCCGCTTCACCGCCTCGCGCGCGCACAGGATGCTGCCGGTGACGTTCACCGCCATCATCTGCTGGATGCGCTCGGCCGACATCTCGTCGACACGTACACCGCTCTTGCCGACGATGCCGGCATTGTTGACGAGCGCGCCGAGCGTGCCGAAGCCATCCGCCGCCTTGAACAGCGCCAGGATGTCGGCCTCGCTGCCGACGTCGCATTTCACCGCGATCGCCTTGCCGTTCCTGGCCTCGATCGCGGCGACGACCTCATTGGCCGCAGCCTGGTTGGACGCGTAGCCGACGACGACGCGATAGCCGCGCGCGGCAGCTGCAAGCGCGGTAGCGCGGCCGATGCCGCGGCTGCCGCCGGTGATGACAACGACCTTGTCCGTCACATTGATCCCCAAAGGTAAGCACCCAACGAATCGCGGCGCCCGATCCGATCGGACGCCGCGCGCGATATGACCTTAGAGGTCCAGCACCAGGCGGGCCGGATCCTCCAGGCTCTCCTTGACGCGCACCAGGAAGGTGACCGCTTCCTTGCCGTCGATGACGCGGTGATCGTAGGACAGCGCCAGATACATCATCGGGCGGACCTCGATCTTGCCGCCGACCACCATCGGCCGCTCCTGGATCTTGTGCATGCCGAGGATGCCGGACTGCGGCGCGTTGAGGATCGGCGTCGACATCAGCGAGCCGTAGATGCCGCCATTGGTGATGGTGAAGGTGCCGCCCTGCATCTCGTCGATCTTGAGCTGGCCGTCGCGGGCGCGGCGGCCGTAATCGGCGATCGACTTCTCGATCTCGGCGATCGACTTGTGATCGCAGTCGCGCACGACAGGCACCACCAGGCCGCGGTCGGTGCCGACCGCAACGCCAATGTGGTAGTAGTTCTTGTAGATCAGGTCAGAGCCGTCGATCTCGGCGTTGACGGCCGGAATGTCCTTCAGTCCCTGCACCACCGCCTTGGTGAAGAACCCCATGAAGCCGAGCTTCGAGCCGTGCTTCTTCTCGAACGTGTCCTTGTAGAGCGCGCGCAGCTTCATCACCTCGGTCATGTCGACCTCGTTGAAGGTCGTCAGCATCGCGGCGGTGTTCTGCACGTCCTTGAGGCGGCGCGCGATGGTCTGGCGCAGCCGGGTCATCTTCACCCGCTCCTCGCGCGCGGCGTCGTCCGCCGGCGACGGCGCACGAACCTGCACGGCGGCGGCCGGCTGGTTGACCGGGGTCGGCGCCGAGGCGGCCTTCTCGATCGCGGCCAGCATGTCGCCCTTGGTGACGCGGCCGTCCTTGCCGGAGCCCGGAACGGTCGAGGCGTCGACGCCGCTTTCGGCGGACAGCTTGCGCACCGACGGCGCGAGCGGCGCATCCGACGGCGGCACCTTGGACGCGGCAGGTGCCGCTGCGGGCGCCGGCGCGGCGGCCTTGGCGGGAGCAGCGGCTGCGGCAGCGGGCTTGGCCGCGGCGACAGCACCGTCATTGATCTGGCCGAGCAACGCGCCGACAGCAACGGTCTCGCCATCCTTGGCGATGATCTCGCCGAGCGTGCCGGCGACCGGCGCGGGCACCTCGATGGTGACCTTGTCGGTTTCCAGCTCCACCAACGGCTCGTCCACCGCAACGGCCTCGCCGGCCTTCTTGAACCAGCGGCCGATCGTGGCCTCGGTTACGGATTCGCCGAGCGTTGGAACGCGAATTTCAGTCATGGTCTTTTCCTCGATAACCTTGCGGTCGAAAAATTTATCCGGCCACCATCCGCCAAAGCGGACGACCCGGTACTCCGTGACGACAGCGCTTGTGCTGGATGACGCGGGATACCGGATGCCCCGCTCCAGTGCGCAATTGCGCACAAGGCGGGGCATGGTGTTGGTGAAGATCGTTAGTTCAGTGCGTCGTCGAGCAGCGCCTTGAGCTGCGCGAGATGTTTCGACATCAACCCGGTGGCGGTCGCCGCCGATGCCGGACGGCCGGCATAGCGCGGACGCTTGTTGGCTGCGTGAACCTGGTTCAGCACCCATTCCAGATAGGGCTCGATGAAGTGCCAGGAGCCCATGTTGCGGGGCTCCTCCTGGCACCAGACCATCTCGGCGTTCTTGAAGCGGCCGAACTCCTGGACCAGCGCCTTCAGCGGCACCGGATAGAGCTGCTCGATGCGCATCAGATAGATGTCGTCGATGCCGCGCTTCTCGCGCTCCTCGTACAGGTCGTAATAGACCTTGCCGGAGCACAGCACGACGCGACGGATCTTGTCGTCCGGCACCAGCTTGATCTTCTCGTCCGGCAGCATCTGCGCGTCATCGTACAGGATGCGATGGAAGGTGGCGTTCTTGCCGAGCTCGTCGAGCCGCGACACGGCGCGCTTGTGGCGCAGCAGCGACTTCGGCGTCATCAGGATCAGCGGCTTGCGGATCTCGCGATGCAGCTGGCGCCGCAGCACGTGGAAGTAGTTCGCCGGCGTGGTCGGATTGACCACCTGCATGTTGTCCTCGGCGCACATCTGCAGATAACGCTCGAGGCGCGCGGAGGAATGCTCCGGCCCCTGCCCTTCATAGCCATGCGGCAGCAGGCAGACGAGGCCCGACATGCGCAGCCACTTGCGTTCGCCCGAGGAGATGAACTGGTCGAACACGACCTGGGCGCCGTTGGCGAAGTCGCCGAACTGCGCTTCCCAGAGTGCCAGCGCGTTTGGCTCGGCCAGCGAGTAGCCGTATTCGAAGCCAAGCACCGCTTCTTCCGACAGCAGCGAGTTGATGACCTCGTAATGGCCGGTGTCTTCGCCGCCGAGATGGTTGAACGGCGTGTAGCGGCTCTCGTCCTCCTGGTCGATCAGGACCGAATGGCGCTGCGAGAAGGTGCCGCGCTCGGAATCCTGACCGGACAGGCGCACGTGATGGCCTTCCTGCAGCAGCGTGCAGAACGCCAGCGCCTCGCCGGTCGCCCAGTCGATCCCTTCGCCGGTATCGATGGCCTTGGCGCGATTGTCGAGGAAGCGCTGGATCGTTCGGTGAACCCGGAAACCGTCCGGCACCTTGGTGATCTTGCGGCCGATCTCCTTGAGCACGGTGAGATCGACGCCGGTGACGCCGCGGCGGGCGTCTTCTTCCTGATCGGCCGACTTGAAGCCTGCCCATTTGCCGTCGAGCCAGTCGGCCTTGTTCGGCTTGTAGCCCGAGCCGGCTTCGAGTTCGGCATCGAGCCGCGCGCGCCAGTCGGCCTTGGCCTTCTCGACCTCGCCGTCGGTCAAAACGCCGTCGGCGACCAGCCGCTTGGCGTAGATCTCCAGCGTGGTGGGGTGCGAGGCGATGCGCTTGTACATCACCGGCTGGGTGAACGCCGGCTCGTCGCCCTCGTTGTGGCCGTGGCGCCGGTAGCAGAACATGTCGATGACGACCGGCTTGTGGAATTTCTGCCGGAACTCGATCGCGACCTTGGCCGCGAACACCACGGCTTCGGGATCGTCGCCGTTCACGTGGAAGATCGGCGCATCGATCATCTTCGCGACGTCGGACGGATAGGGCGACGAACGCGAGTAGCGCGGATAGGTGGTGAAGCCGATCTGGTTGTTGACGATGAAGTGCAGCGAGCCGCCGGTGCGATAGCCCTTCAGGTCGGACAGGCTGAAGCATTCCGCCACCACGCCCTGGCCGGCGAACGCCGCGTCACCGTGCATCAAGAGCGGCAGCACCGAGATGCGCATGTCGGGCGGATCGCCGTGCTGGTCCTGCTTGGCGCGCACCTTGCCCATCACGACGGGATCGACGATCTCGAGATGCGACGGGTTTGCGGTCAGCGACAGATGGATGTTGTTGCCATCGAACTCGCGGTCCGAGGAGGCGCCGAGGTGATACTTGACGTCGCCGGAGCCTTCGACCGAATCCGGGTTGGC
Source organism: Bradyrhizobium sp. INPA03-11B (assembly GCF_040446015.1). Taxonomy (NCBI): domain Bacteria; kingdom Pseudomonadati; phylum Pseudomonadota; class Alphaproteobacteria; order Hyphomicrobiales; family Nitrobacteraceae; genus Bradyrhizobium; species Bradyrhizobium sp. INPA03-11B. The sequence continues at coordinate 33,806 of NZ_JASGSR010000029.1, read as the reverse complement.
CGAACCGCCCTTGAATTCATGGAACAGCGCGCGGTGCGGCTTGCCCATCACCTGGGTCAGCACGTTGAGGCGGCCGCGATGCGGCATGCCGAACACGATTTCCTTCACGCCGAGATTGCCGCCGCGCTTGATGATCTGCTCGAGCGCCGGGATCAGGGATTCGCCGCCGTCGAGGCCGAAGCGCTTGGTGCCGGTGAACTTGGTGTCGCAGAACTTCTCGAAGCCGTCGGCCTCGATCAGCTTGTTGAGGATCGCGCGGCGACCCTCCGGCGTGAAGCTGATCTCCTTGTCCGGACCTTCGATGCGCTCCTGGATCCACGCCTTCTGCGCGGCGTTGGAGATGTGCATGAACTCGACGCCGAGCGTCTGGCAGTAGGTGCGCTCGCAGATCTGGACGATCTCGCGCAGCGTGCCGTATTCGAGGCCGAGCACGTGGTCGAGGAAGATCTTGCGATCGAAGTCCGCCTCGGTGAAGCCGTAGGAGCGCGGATCGAGCTCCTCGCGGTCGCGCGGCGCCTCGATGCCGAGCGGATCGAGCTTGGCGTGGAAGTGGCCGCGCATGCGGTAGGCGCGGATCAGCATCAGCGCGCGGACCGAATCGCGGGTGGCCTGGTGGACGTCGGCGTCGGAGAGTTCGGCGCCCTTGGCCTGTGCCTTGGCCGCCAGCTTGCTGCCGACCGCCTTCTCGACCTGGGCCCAGTTGCCGTCGAGCGCCGAGGTCAGCTCGTCGCGCGGCGTCACCGGCCAGTTGGCGCGGCCCCACGAGGCGCCTTCGGCGTTCTTCTGCACGTCGGCCGGGGCGTCCTTCAGGCTCTTGAAGAAATCCTGCCATTCGGCGTCGACCGACGACGGGTCCTGCTCGTAGCGGGCATAGAGGTCGTCGATATAGGCGGCGTTGGTGCCCTGCAGGAATGAGGAGAGAGCAAAAGCGGCGTTCGCGTCTTGGCGAGACATGAGGCAGTCCTGGTGATTTTTTTCGGTTCGCGCGTAGGAGACGGCGCAAGTGCCGGTCTGGGAAGAGCGCCGGCTGGATGGATATCCTTTACCCTATCTAGGTCGGATATTCCTGCCTAAAAGAACTAAAGAATGAATCAATTTTCATATTTTATTGATCTGCGTTCTGATAGCAAAACGCATGAAAAAGGGCGGGTTCTCCGAGGAGAACCCGCCCGAAATCGCGCCAATATCGCAGGGAACCTCGCCGGACGGCGATTACTTCAGCATCTCGGCGAGCGTGTGCCCGAGCCGCGCCGGCGACGGCGACACCCTGATGCCGGCGGCTTCCATTGCCGCGGTCTTGGAACCGGCGTCGCCCTTGCCGCCGGAGATGATCGCGCCGGCGTGGCCCATGCGGCGGCCGGGAGGTGCGGTGACACCGGCGATGAAGCCAACCATCGGCTTCTTGCGGCCGCGCTTGGCCTCGTCCTTGAGGAACTGGGCGGCGTCTTCCTCGGCGGAACCGCCGATTTCACCGATCATGACGATCGACTTGGTCTTCTCATCGGCCAGGAACATCTCCAGCATGTCGATGAACTCGGTGCCCTTGACCGGGTCGCCGCCGATGCCGACCGCGGTGGTCTGGCCGAGGCCTTCCTGGGTGGTCTGGAACACCGCTTCATAGGTCAGAGTGCCGGAGCGGGAGACGATGCCGACCGAGCCGGGCTTGAAGATGTTGGCCGGCATGATGCCGATCTTGCACTCGCCGGCGGTCATCACGCCGGGGCAGTTCGGCCCGATCAGCCGCGACTTCGAACCCGACAGCGAGCGCTTCACGCGCACCATGTCGAGCACCGGGATGCCCTCGGTGATGCAAACGATCAGCGGGATCTCGGCATCGATCGCCTCGCAGATCGCATCCGCCGCGCCCGGCGGCGGCACATAGACCACGCTGGCGTCGGCGCCGGTCTTCTCGCGCGCTTCGGCGACGGTATCGAACACCGGCAGATTGAGATGGGTCGAGCCGCCTTTGCCCGGCGCGACGCCACCGACCATCTTGGTGCCGTAAGCGATCGCCGCTTCCGAATGGAACGTGCCGTTCTTGCCGGTGAAGCCCTGGCAGATGACCTTGGTGTTCTTGTCGATCAGAATGGACATGGTTCGAGATGCTTTCGCGAGACAGCGGTGAAGGACACTATGGTTTGAGCATGATCATATCGGAAAACCGGGGGCCACTTTTCCGGATCATGCTCAGTGGATACGCCGGTACACGCCGGTGAGCACGTCGGCCCACCCTTCCGCGTCAGGCGAGAACTGGATCTTCATGTTGTAGGTGTTGTCGTCGACGACCTCGTAGACGTGACGGGCATTGCCGCGCAGCGAGCCCCGCACCAGGATCAGCGACTTGCCCGCCCAGCCGCCGGACGCCGGCGACGGCGGGTAGTAGCCGAGCGAATCGTGCCAGAACAATTTGTAGGCGCGATCGTCGCGGTCGTAGGTGAAGACGCCGTGGGTGGCGAAGCTTTCCTTGCCGTCGCGGGTCTGCACGCTGTCCTGGATCAGATAGAAGCCGTTGAGCGCGATGCGCGCAACGACATGCGAGGTGGCCGGACCGCCGGCGGTCCAGCGCGACGGAAAGACCATCTCTTCGCCGTTCCACTCGCCGGCGAAAACCGCGAGCTTGCGGTGTTCTTCCAGTGGTGTCGGAGCGTCGAGATGATCGGCCATCGTTAGCCTCCCTTGACGGCTTTCACGATCTTCTGTGCGGCGTCATCGAGGTTGTCGGCGGGCAGAACGTTCAGACCGCTCTCGCGGATGATCTTCTTGCCCTGCTCGACATTGGTGCCTTCGAGGCGCACCACCAGCGGCACCTTGAGGCCGACCTGCTTCACCGCGGCGACCACGCCCTCGGCGATCACGTCGCACTTCATGATGCCGCCGAAGATGTTGACCAGGATGCCCTTCACGTTCGGATCGGCGGTGATGATCTTGAACGCGGCCGCGACCTTCTCGACGCTGGCGCCGCCGCCGACATCGAGGAAGTTCGCCGGCTCCATGCCGTACAGCTTGATGATGTCCATCGTCGCCATCGCGAGGCCGGCGCCGTTGACCATGCAGCCGATCGTGCCGTCGAGCGCGACGTAGTTGAGATCGTATTTCGACGCCTCGATCTCCTTGGCGTCTTCCTCGGTCTCGTCGCGCAGCGCGACCACGTCCGGGTGACGGTAGAGCGCGTTGCTGTCGAACGACACCTTGGCGTCGAGCACGCGGAGCTGGCCCTGCTTGGTGACGACCAGCGGGTTGATCTCGAGCATCGCCATGTCCTTGGCGGCGAACGCTGCATAGAGCTGGCTGGTCAGCTTCTCGGCCTGCTTGGCGAGATCGCCGGTCAGCTTCAGCGCCTTGGCAACGGTGCGGCCGTGATGGGCCATGATGCCGGTGGCGGGATCGACCGAGAAGGAGACGATCTTTTCCGGGGTCGAATGGGCGACCTCTTCGATATTCACGCCGCCTTCGGTCGACACCACGAAGGAGATTTCCGAGGTCTCGCGATTGACCAGGATCGAGAGGTAGAACTCCTTGTCGATGTCGGAGCCTTCCTCGATGTAGAGGCGGTTGACCTGCTTGCCGTGCGGGCCGGTCTGCACCGTGACCAGCGTCGCCCCGAGCATCTGCTTGGCGAACTCGCCGACCTCGGCGACCGACTTGGCGATGCGGACGCCGCCCTTGTCGCCGGCGGAGGCTTCCTTGAACTTGCCTTTGCCGCGGCCGCCGGCATGGATCTGGCTCTTCACAACCCAGATCGGGCCGGGGAGCTGCTTGGCCGCAGCGTCGGCTTCTTCCGGCTTCAGCACCGGAACGCCGCGCGAGATCGGCACGCCGAATTCGTGCAGCAGTGCCTTGGCCTGGTATTCATGGATATTCATGGAAAGACGCTCCCAAACCCTCGTGCGGCGAACTTAACGTCAGCCCTGACGCTGGCATACCATATACCAAGGCTCGCGCAACTACAAAATCCGCCAGAATTTCATCATCTTGCACCCGACAGGCGATTGGAATCGCCTATCGGGTCATTGCCGATTGAGATTACTTGCCGAGCAGATCGGGCGCGATCTTCTTGCAGGCGTCGACCAGGCCCTGCACCGCGCCGACCGACTTGTCGAAGGCTTCACGGTCCTTGCCGGCCAGCTCGATCTCGACCACGCGCTCGACACCCTTGGAGCCGATCACGGTGGGCACGCCGACATACATGTCCTTCACGCCGTACTCGCCGTTGAGATAGGCGGCGCAGGGCAGCACGCGCTTCTTGTCCTTCAGATAGCTCTCGGCCATCGCGATCGCGGACGCGGCCGGCGCGTAGAAGGCGGAGCCGGTCTTGAGCAGGTTGACGATCTCGGCGCCGCCGTTGCGGGTGCGATCGACGATCTCGTCGATGCGCGCCTGCGAGGTCCAGCCCATCTTGACGAGGTCGGGCAGCGGAATGCCGGCAACCGTCGAGTAACGGGTCAGCGGCACCATGGTGTCGCCGTGGCCGCCGAGTACGAAGGCGGTGACGTCTTCGACCGAGACGTTGAATTCGTCGGCCAGGAAATAGCGGAAGCGCGCGGAGTCGAGCACGCCGGCCATGCCGACCACCTTCTTGTGCGGCAGGCCGGAGGCCTTCTGCAGCGCCCACACCATCGCGTCCAGCGGGTTAGTGATGCAGATGACGAAGGCGTCGGGCGCGTACTTCTTGATGCCGGCGCCGACCTGCTCCATGACCTTGAGGTTGATCGACAAGAGATCGTCGCGGCTCATGCCGGGCTTGCGCGGCACGCCTGCGGTGACGATGCAGACCTTGGCGCCGTCGAGCGCTTCATAGGAGTTGGCGCCGACCAGGTTGGAGTCGAAGCCGTCGACCGGCGACGACTGCGCGATGTCGAGCGCTTTGCCCTGCGGGACACCCTCGGCGATATCGAACAGCACGACGTCTCCGAGTTCCTTAAGGCCAACGAGGTGCGCCAGCGTTCCGCCGATCTGTCCGGAGCCAATCAGTGCAATCTTGTCGCGTGCCATGGGAAATCAGTCCTTTGAACTGGATGCAGGAGGGAGGGAAGTCGGTTGCAAGGGTGGTTATCCCTTTCGAATGATCCATTCAAGTCAGGGCCTGCCCGATTGCGGGCCCTGCCTGCAATTCGGTCAGGCATGCCAGCAACGTCAGCCCGGAGACACGAAAAGTTGCTCCGAACCGAGCCGCGGGCAAGAGCAAATTTCGAGACCAAATTTCAGGGCTGAATGTCAGGTCTCGACCAGTCCGGTCGTCGAACCGCTCGCCGACGAATCCTTCCGGCCGTGCGGCAAAGCCAGGTAGGATTCCGAGCTCATCTCGATCAGGCGCGAAGCGGTGCGCTTGAACTCCATCGCCTCGATGCCTTCGTTGGCAAGGTACAGCGACACCGGATCGGCCTCGGCGGAGGCCATCAACTTCACGGCATTGTCATAGAGCGTGTCGATCAGCGAGATGAAGCGCTTGGCGGCGTTGCGCTCGGCGTAATCCATCACCGGGATGTGGTCGATCAGGATCGTGTGGTAGTCGTGCGCGAGCCTCAGATAATCGGACGCGGCAAGCGGCTTCTCACAGATGTCCATGAAGCTGAAGCGCGCGACGCCGTGCGCCGAGCACGGCACGTTCAGGATGCGTCCCTTGATCGGAATGAGACGCGCCTTGCACGGCGCATTGCCGGTCATCTTGCGCCAGGCCGCGTTGAGCGCGGCATCGGCTGCATCGTCCGCGGGCACCAGCCACATCTTCACGCCGACGAGCTTCTCGAGCCGGAAGTCGGTGCGCGCATCGAGCCGCAGCACATCCATGTGGTCGGTAATCTGCGCGATGAACGGCAGGAACAGCGCGCGATTGAGACCGCCCTTGTAGAGATCGTCCGGCGCGACGTTCGAGGTCGCGACCACGACGGTGCCGAGATCGAACAGCTTTGCGAACAGCCGCCCGAGGATCATCGCGTCCGCAATGTCGGTGACGTGGAATTCGTCGAAGCAGAGCAGCCAGGCTTCGTCGAAGATCGCCTGCGCGGTGAGCGCGATCACGTCGCCGTCTGAGATCTCGCCGCGCGCGATCTGCTGGCGGTAGCCGTAGATGCGCTCATGCGCCTCGGCCATGAATTCGTGGAAATGCGCGCGGCGCTTGTGCTCGACCGGGCTCTGCTGGAAGAACAGATCCATCAGCATGGTCTTGCCGCGGCCGACCTCGCCATGGACGTAGAGCCCGCGCGGCGGCTTGTCGTCCTTGTCGCCGCCGAACAGCCGTCCGAACAGGCCCTGCTTGCGCTGCGGCTTGTAGCTCGCGAGCCGCTCCTCCAGCGCGCCGAACGCATCGGCGGCGACGGCCTGCGCGGGATCAGCCTCGATCGCGCCGGAGGCGACCAGGGATTTGTAGTGTTCGAGGAACGAACTGGGCGAGGTGGACAGCATGAGCCCACCTTACGGCCCTAGTGCGCGGTAAATTGCAAGCCGTGAATTGCGCCAAGGAGCATGCAGCAGGTATGCAAGCGCGAACCCTTGCATACCACGGCCGACCGCACGCGCCTCGCCGGCGCCTCAAACCGCGATCTCAGGAAACCCTTACGCGCAGAGCTCGTAGGCATCCTCGACCACGTAGGGGCCGCCGCCTGTCGACGCACGCGACGAGAACAGCACGAAGCGGTCCGCCAGGAAGGTGCGGCTCGGGAAGTAGCCGCGCACGGACAGATAATCCGCGACGTCCTGGCTCGACGCGTCGTGCAAACGCGCGAGCGTGACATGTGGCGTGAATTTCCTGCCCTCGGGATCGAGCCCCATCCGCTGCATCATCCGCTCGAGCTCGGCCTGCAGTTCGATCAGCGGCCGGCTCGGCTCGACGGCGGCAACCACCGCACGCGGCTTGCGTCCACCGAAGCTCGACAGGCCTTGCAGTTTGACCTCGAACGGTTTGCGGTTCACCCGAAACAACATCGTCGCGATCTCGTTGGCCCAGAGGCCATCGATATCGCCGATGAAGCGCAGAGTGACGTGATAATTTTCGGGATCGATCCAGCGTGCGCCGGGAAGGCCGCCACGCAAATTGGAGAGGGATTGGCCGATATCGGCCGGAATTTCCAGACCAGTGAACAGACGCGGCATCGCTATAATCCTCGATGCTTGGCGCGGGTTTTGGGAGCCCGCACCCTGTAACAAGCCCGGCGACGAATCACCGATGCTTATTTGTACCCGAGATATGTGACTCTGCGAAGCATGAGGCGTTAACAGCTCGTAAACCTACGGACGCAACGCGGCGCACTGCCTGCGTTTCAACTGCGCTGCCCTGATAATGCGCCGAGAAATGCCTCCACCGTGGGCAGGATATTCTTCACAAGGATGTCCACACCTTCCGCCGTCGGATGCATGCCGTCGGCCTGATTGATCTTCGGATTAGCAGCAACGCCGTCGAGGAAGAACGGATAGAGCGGCACGCCGAGCGATTTCGCCAGATCCGGATAGATCGCGTTGAACTTCGCCGCATACTCACTGCCATAGTTCGGTGGCGCGAGCATGCCGCACAAGAGCACCGCGATCTTGCGCGCCTGCAACTTTGTGATGATGTCGGAGAGCGCGGCGCGCGTCACAGCGGGATCGATGCCGCGCAAGGCATCGTTGGCGCCGAGCTCGACAATCACCGCATCGGTTCCATCGGCCACCGACCAGTCGAGCCGCTCACGGCCGCCCGAGGCAGTGTCGCCGGACACCCCGGCATTGGTCATATCGACCTTTATCCCCTTGGCTTCCAAGGCTTTTTGCAGCCGAACCGGAAATGCCGCCTCGGCCGGAAGGCCGTACCCGGCGCTCAGGGAATCGCCCAGAACCACCATTTTGATCGGTTTCGCGGAAGCTTTCCCCTGGTCTGGCGTCTGCGCGCTGGCCGCCGTCATCAAGCCCATAAGCAACACGAGTATGTGCACGAAGATTCGCAACCGGGCCTCGACCGCAGCGGCGGAAGTGCCATATGACCGAACCATGGACAGTCTCATCGAATCCTCTTCACTGACCGACGTCGAGCCGGACACCATTGCCGTCAGGAACGTCAATCTCTCGCTCGGCACCGGCGCGGCACGGGTTCATATCCTCAAAGATATCAGCCTTCGTGTGGCAGCGGGTGAGGCCATCGGCCTGATCGGCCCGTCGGGCTCGGGCAAGTCGACCTTGCTGATGGTGATGGCGGGGCTTGAACGTCCTGACAGCGGAGAGGTGGTCGTCGACGGCACCTCGTTCAATGCCCTCGATGAAGATGCGCTGGCGCGCTTCCGCGGCCGCCAGGTCGGCATCGTCTTCCAGTCATTCCATCTGATCCCGACCATGACGGCGCTGGAGAACGTCGCCGTGCCGCTCGAGCTCGCCGGCAATCCCGATGCCGCCGCGCGTGCCGCGCAGGAGCTGCAATCGGTCGGTCTCGGCGAACGGCTGCATCACTATCCGACGCAACTGTCCGGCGGCGAGCAGCAGCGCGTCGCGATCGCACGCGCGCTCGCACCCGATCCGGCGATCCTGGTCGCCGACGAGCCGACCGGAAATCTCGACGAGACGACGGGAAAGCAGATCGTCGATTTGCTGTTCACCAAGCACGCCGAGCGCGGCATGACCCTGGTGCTGGTGACGCACGACCTCGCGCTCGCGCAACGCTGCGACCGCGTCGTGCGGCTGCGCTCCGGCCGCATCGACGGACAATCAACCACATGAGCATTGCGTCCGAAGTCGCGGTGCAGGTCCGTACCCAGGGCCGCGCGTCGTCGCTTGCCTTCCGTTACGCACTGCGCGAACTGCGCGGCGGCCTGCGCGGCTTCTACGTGTTCATCGCCTGCATCGCGCTCGGCGTGATGGCAATCGCGGGCGTCGGCTCGGTCGCCGCGAGCCTTGGCGATGGCCTGTCGCGCGAGGGCCGCACGCTGCTTGGCGGCGACGTCGCGTTCTCGCTGATCTCGCGCGAGGCCAAGCCCAACGAGGTCGCGTATCTGCGCACCCGCGGCGAGGTTTCGGTTGCGGCCACGCTGCGCGCAATGGCGCGCAGCGGCGACGGCAAGCTGGCGCTGGTCGAACTCAAGGCGGTCGACGGCAAATATCCGATGCTCGGCGAGCTGACGCTCGAGCCGAGCATGCCGATCGCCGATCTGCTCACTGAGCGCGACGGCGTTTTTGGCGCGGCTGCCGACTCGACCTTGCTGGCGCGGCTCGACCTGAAACTCGGCGACCGCGTCACCATCGGCAGCGCGACCTACCAGATCCGCAGCGTGGTGGCGGCCGAACCCGACAAGCTCGCCGGCGGCGTCGGCCTCGGGCCGCGCTTCCTGATCAGCGAAGCCAGCCTGCGCGCCACCGACCTGTTGCAGCCGGGCAGCCTGGTGCGCTGGATCTACCGGGTGAAGCTGCCGGACGGCGCCAACGACGATCGCGCCACCACCGCGCTGATCGACGGCGCGCGCGCCGCGGCGCCGGAGGCCGGCTGGGAGGTCCGCAGCCGCAGCAACGCCTCGCCGCAGCTCGAGCGCACCATCAATCGCTTCACCCAGTTCCTGACCCTCGTTGGTCTTGCTGCGCTCTTGGTCGGCGGCGTCGGCGTCGCCAACGCAGTGAAGAGCCATATCGACCGCCGCCGCGACGTCATCGCCTCGTTCAAGGCGCTCGGCGCCACCGGCCGCGACGTCTTCACCATCTACTGCACCCAAGTTGTGGTGCTGGCGGGGATCGGCTCGGCAATCGGCCTCGTGCTCGGCGCCGCGCTGCCGTTCGTCATCGTCGGCTTGTTCGGCAAGCTGCTGCCGCTGCCGGTGGTGCCGGCCCTGCATCCCGACGAGCTCGCGCTGTCCTTCATCTACGGCCAGCTCACCGCGCTGGCGTTCGGGCTGTGGCCGCTCGGCCGGGTCCACGACGTGCCGGTCGCGGCGCTGTTCCGCGAGACCGTCGCCAGCGAGTGGCATCGCCCGCGCTGGAGTTATCTGGCGCTGATGGCCGTGGTGGTCGCGCTGCTGATCGGCGTTGCGATCGGGCTCGCCTATGACAAGCGGGTCGCCACCGTGTTCGTCGTCGCCTCGATCGCGGTGTTCCTGCTGCTGCGCGGGATCGCCGAGATCCTGATGGCGGTGGCGCGGCGGCTGCCGCGCAGCCGCATGACCATGCTGCGGCTCGCGATCGCCAACATCCACCGGCCGGGCGCGCTGACGCCGTCGGTCGTGCTGTCGCTCGGCCTTGGGCTCGCCGTGCTCGTCACCATCACCCAGATCGACGGCAATCTGCGCCGGCAATTCCTGGCCGCGCTGCCGGAGCGAGCACCGTCGTTCTTCTTCATTGACATCCCCTCGACCGAGGCCGACCGCTTCAACGCCTTCCTGGGGCAGATCGCCGCCGGCTCGACCGTCGAGGACGTGCCGATGCTGCGCGGGCGCATCGTCGCTGCGCGCGGCGTCAAGGCCGACCAGCTCAAGCCGTCGGTCGATTCCGAGTGGGTGCTGCAAAGCGACCGCGGCCTGACCTATACCGGTGAAATTCCCAAAGGCTCGAAGATCGTCGAGGGCGAATGGTGGGGCCCGGACTACAGCGGACCTCCGCTGGTCTCGATGGAGAAGAAGATCGCCGACGGCCTGTCCCTGAAGATCGGCGACGAGATCGTGGTCAACGTGCTCGGCCGCGACGTGCCGGCGAAGATCGCCAATCTGCGCAACATCGACTGGCAGGGCCTCGGCATCAATTTCGTGCTGGTGTTCTCGCCGAACGCCTTCAAGGGCGCGCCGCACAGCCACGTCGCGACGCTGACGGAGCCACACGCCAGCGCGACCCAAGCGAGCTCCAACGACGACGCGCGCATCATCAAGCAGGTCGCCGACGCATTTCCGATGGTGACCAGCGTGCGGGTCCGCGAGGCGCTGGAGACCATCGGCAGCGTCGTCAGCAACCTCGTGCTGGCGATCCGCGGCGCCAGCGCCGTGACGCTGATCTCGGCGATCCTGGTGCTGGGCGGCGCGCTCGCCGCCGGGCATCGCCACCGTGTCTATGACGCCGTGATCCTCAAGACGCTCGGTGCCACGCGGGCGCGATTGCTCGGCGCCTACGCGCTGGAGTATCTGATGATCGGCTTTGCAACCGCGATTTTCGGCGTGATCGCCGGCTCGGTCGCGGCCTGGCTGATCGTGACGCGGCTGATGACGCTGAGTTTCATCTGGCAGGCCGGCAGCGCCGCCCTGGTCGTGGCCGCCGCGCTGGTCGTCACCGTCGGATTAGGGCTGGCCGGAACGCTGCTTGCGTTGAACCAGAAGCCCGCCTCGGTGTTGCGGAATTTGTGACAATTTGTAGCGGCGGAAGCGCCGTTTTTGCCTCTCATGCTAGACCAGAGCGACATTCGGCCGCGCGTGGAAGCTTGCGTCGGATGTGTTAATTTCCCACATACCAATCGGGTCGGATAGTCGGTTTGAATGACACGGAATTAATGCTCCGCAAACCGAGCCATCTGAGATAGATTTATAACCGGCGCCGCAAATCCCTTGCGCTCCACCGGGACCAACCACGGGAATTCGACCATGTCGGACCTAGACCGCAACTACGCTTCTCCTTTCGGCCGGGCCGCCGGGCGCATTGACGCTGCGGCCGTCGACGCCGGTCTGCGCGCCTACATGCTGCGCATCTACAACTACATGAGCATCGGCCTCGCCATCACCGGCCTGGCCGCGCTCGGCGTCTATATGGGCGCGGTGACGACCGACCAGTCCGCCGCCGTCGCCAAGTTCGGCAATGCCTATCTGACGCAGTTCGGCTACGCGATGTTCGTGAGCCCGCTGAAGTGGCTGTTCATCCTCGCCCCTCTGGCGATGGTGTTCGTCATCTCGGCCGGCATCAACCGCCTGCAGCCTGCGACCGCCCAGCTGTTGTTCTGGGTGTTCTCGGCGCTGATGGGCCTGTCGCTGTCGTCGATCTTCCTGGTGTACACGCACACCTCGATCGTGCGCGTGTTCTTCATCACCGCGGCGACGTTCGGTGCGCTGAGCCTCTACGGCTACACCACCAAGCGTGACATGAGCGGCATGGGCTCGTTCCTGTTCATGGGCCTGATCGGCATCATCATCGCGAGCCTGGTCAACCTGTTCCTGGCGAGCTCGGCGCTGCAGTTCATCGTCTCGGTGGTCGGCGTGCTGGTGTTCGCGGGCCTCACCGCCTGGGACACCCAGCGGCTGAAGAACGACTACATCTACGGCTACGCCTCGCAGGGCGGCGCGATGGCAGAGCGTGCGGCAATCACTGGTGCGCTGTCGCTCTACCTGAACTTCATCAACCTGTTCACGCTGCTGCTGCAGCTGCTCGGCCAGCGCGACTAAGCGCCTCGAGCAAGGCAATCGATCCAAGCCCCGGCCATCGGCCGGGGCTTTTGTTTTGGGCGGAGAGGATGAGATCAGCGGCGTAGCCCGGATGGAGCGCAGCGTAATCCGGGGGACTGTCCCCGCGGATGATACTGCCCCGGATTACGCTGCGCTCCATCCGGGCTACGAAGGCTAGCCGGTGCGGCCTACACCAGCGACAGCTTGCGGTCGATTACGAACAGCACCCGCTCGAGTTCGTGGCCGCGGCGCAAGATCAGGCCCGTCGCCGAAATCACGCTGTACATGCCCTGCTTGCGCGCCAGCCGGGGATCCTTCTCGATCCGGTAGATCGGCATTTCGGAGGCGCGCCGGAACACCGAGAACACGGCACGGTCCTTCAGGAAGTCGATCGCATAGTCGCGCCACTCGCCGTCGGCGACCATGCGGCCGTAGAGATTGAGAATGCGGTTGAGCTCAAGTCGATTGAATGTCACGCGGTTGGGCTGGGGTGTCGCGGCGGCGGGGCGCGCCGCGGCACGGCTCCCGCTCGGATCGGTGTCCTCCGAGATCAAACTCATCGAGCGCCTCCTGTCATCCCGGTGACGACGGTTCCGAAAGCCGGTGCCCCCTGCTTCGGGATCGTCACGAGAGTGACATGATCGCGCTAAGCGCGGGGACCCGCAAGGGGCCATTCGCACCGCAACCGGGCCTTAACCAGGGTCAGCCGCGACGGATTGTCCGGAAAACCGAAGAGTCACGGGAACGTTAGCGGAATCATATTGCTGCCCCACTTCCGCCCATCGCCCGCCCCGCTGCCCTGCGAAAAGAAAATCCTGCGTTGGCCCGGTCCTTTCGGTTCCGGATTCCTCAGCCCCCAGCCCCCCGGGGCCGTCGGGATCGGGCCTGTTCGCAGGGGAGTTAGAATCCCAACACTGGGCCAACGAAAGTTGGTCCTTTTTGTTTTTGGGGACCTGCTCGACCACGCGCGATCGAAATACGCGCGCAAGCCTTCGGCTCTCTCTTCAGCAAATCACTGGATGCAGGTTGGTCGCCGCACAAGCCTGCACGACAGCCTGCGTGCGGCCCGGCTGAGCGCAGCAACGCGCTAGTGAAGCGAAGTGAATGCGGCGCCGAGCATCGGGCCCGGCTTGTCGCGATTGCCGTCCTGGACGTACACCGCCGCGGCATCGACGCCATCGCGCGTGATATTCTCCAGCGGCACGGTCCAGCTGCCGGACGAGCCGTTCCAGTCACCGACCTTCAGCAGATTGCGCACCACGTTGTGGTAGGTGATCTCGTGGCCACGGTTCTCGCCGCGCGAGATCGAGATCGGCACCGACTTCGAGATCGAGCAGATCCAGACTTCGCCGCGCGACACCGCGGGCGACTTCGACGCCGCGACCGACACGTTGATCTGCTTGCCGGTCAGCGTCATCGTCACCGGCACCGACATCACGGTGCCGCCCTTCTCGGTGCTCTTGATGGCGTCCTCGATGCTGGCGCGATCGCTGCCGATGACATGCGCGGAGCCGTTGATCACCGCCTGCGGCGTGTAGACGTCGCGATCGCCGCGCATGTGGGAATAGGCTTTCTGGCGCGCGCTGAAACGGGAATCGGCCAGCGTGTCCTTCCAACCGAGATAGTCCCAATAGTCGATCGGCATGCTGAGCGCGATGACGTTGGGGTCCTTGGCGAGATCACCGATGATCTTGTCCGCGGGCGGACAGGACGAGCATCCCTGCGAGGTGAAGAGTTCGACGACTGCACGCGGATCGGCGTGAGCGGGGCGGATGATCGCGACGATCGCGCAGATACCAAGCGCGCTGGACCATCGCGAAATCGAATTATAGGCCATCATCGCTGTCATACTGCGAACCAGTCGTGATGATTTCCATCCGTAATTGTACGGAGCATGAAGTCTGTCCCTGAACTTGCGTGCCCCAAAACGCGAGAAAGCGGCCTTGTCATAGGCCGCCTTCTTTTTAGCCGCTACTCACTAAGCAGTGAGGCACCGATCACAAATCCGCGTTGGAGCATGGTCCGGAAAAGTGTGAAGCGGTTTTCCGAACAGACCATGCTCAAACAAGGGCCCTTAGGCCGCGAGTTTGCGCAGCACGTAATGCAGGATGCCGCCGTTGCGATAGTAATCGAGCTCGTCCAGCGTATCGATGCGGCAGAGCAGCGGGACGTCCCGCTTGCCGCCGTCAGCGGAGACGATCTCGGCGGTCAGCGTCTGGCGCGGCTTCAAATCGCCCTGCAGCCCGCGGATCGTGACCTTCTCGTCGCCCTTGAGGCCGAGCGAGGACCACGACGTGCCTTCATGGAAGGTGAGCGGAAGCACACCCATGCCGACCAGGTTGGAGCGATGGATGCGCTCGAAGCTCTGGCAGATCACCGCGCGGACGCCGAGCAGGCGCGTGCCCTTGGCGGCCCAGTCGCGCGACGAGCCGTTACCGTATTCGGCGCCGGCGAACACCACCAGCGGCACGTTCTCCTGCTGGTACTTCATCGCGGCGTCGTAGATCGACATCTGCTCGCCGTCGGGCCAGTGCTTGGTCAAACCGCCTTCCGGAATATTGCCGTCGGCGCCCCTCAGCATGAAGTTCTTGATGCGGATGTTGGCGAAGGTGCCGCGCATCATCACTTCATGGTTGCCGCGCCGCGTGCCGTACTGGTTGAAGTCGGCGGGGCGCACCTGGTGCTCGCTGAGGAACTTGCCGGCGGGCGAGGTCAGCTTGATCGAACCGGCCGGCGAGATGTGGTCGGTGGTGATCTTGTCGCCGAACATCGCGAGGATCCGCGCGTCGACCACGTCGGTGACCGGGTCGGGCTGCTTCTTCATGCCTTCGAAATAGGGCGGGTTCTGCACATAGGTCGAGCCCATGTTCCAGCGATAGGTCTCGCTTTCCGTGGTCTTGATCTTGCGCCAGTTGGTATCGCCCTTGAACACGTCGGCGTACTTCTTCTTGAAGATCGTCGCGGTGACGTACTTCTTCATGAAGGTGTTGATCTCCTTGGCGGTCGGCCAGATATCCCTGAGGAACACCGGCTTGCCGTCCTTGCCGATGCCGAGCGGCTCGACCGCGAGATCCTTGGTCACGGTGCCGGCCAGCGCATGCGCGACCACCAGCGGCGGCGAGGCGAGGTAGTTCGCCTGCACGTCCGGCGAGACGCGGCCTTCGAAGTTGCGGTTGCCGGAGAGCACTGCGGCGGCGACGATGCCGTTCTCGTTGATCGACTTCGAGATGTCCTCCGGCAGCGGGCCGGAGTTACCGATGCAGGTGGTGCAGCCGAACCCGACCAGGTTGAAGCCGACCTTGTCGAGATCGGCCTGCAGGCCGGAATTGGCGAGATATTCCGCCACCACCTGGCTGCCCGGGGCGAGCGAAGTCTTCACCCACGGCTTGGCCTTTAGGCCCTTGGCGGCCGCCTTGCGCGCCAGCAGGCCGGCGCCGATCAGCACGCTCGGGTTCGAGGTGTTGGTGCAGGAGGTGATCGCCGCGATCACGACGTCGCCATGGCCGAGATCGAAGTCGCGGCCCTCGACGGCGTAGCGCTTCTGCTCACCCTCGGGCTTCTTGTATTCGCCGACCAGCGCGGTCGCGAAGCCGGTCGACACCGCCGGCAGCGCGATGCGGCCTTCGGGACGCTTCGGTCCGGCCATCGACGGCACAACGTCGCCGAGATCGAGCGTCAGCGTGGTGGTGAACACCGGGTCGGTCGACTTGGCGGTGCGGAACAGGCCCTGCGCCTTGGCATAGGCCTGCACCAGCTTGACGCGATCGGCCTTGCGGCCCGAGGTCTTCAAATAATCGATGGTCGCGGCATCGACCGGGAAGAAGCCGCAGGTCGCGCCGTATTCGGGCGCCATGTTGCCGATGGTGGCCTTGTCAGCGACCGAGAGATAGTCGAGGCCCGGACCGAAGAACTCGACGAACTTGCCGACCACGCCGAGCTTGCGCAGCATCTGGGTGACGGTGAGCACGAGGTCGGTCGCGGTGACGCCTTCCTTGAGCTGGCCCTTGAGCTTGAAGCCGACCACCTCGGGCAGCAGCATCGACAGCGGCTGGCCGAGCATGCAGGCTTCCGCCTCGATGCCGCCGACGCCCCAGCCGAGCACGGCAAGGCCATTGACCATCGTGGTGTGCGAGTCGGTGCCGACCAGCGAGTCGGGATAGGCGACCTCGAAGGTGCCGGTCTTCTTGCCGACCGTCATCTTCTCCTTCTTGGTCCACACCGTCTGGGCGAGATATTCGAGATTGACCTGATGGCAGATGCCGGTGCCGGGCGGCACCACCGAGAAGTTCGAGAACGCCTTCTGGCCCCACTTCAGGAACTCGTAGCGCTCCTGGTTCTGCTTGTATTCTTCGGTGACGTTCTTCGCGAACGCCTTGTTGTCACCGAAGAAGTTGACGATCACCGAATGGTCGATGACGAGATCGACCGGCACCAGCGGGTTGATCTTCTCGGCATCGCCGCCGAGGTTCTGCATCGCGTTGCGCATCGCCGCGAGATCGACCACGGCCGGAACGCCGGTGAAATCCTGCATCAGCACGCGCGCCGGGCGGAACGCGATTTCGTGCTCGAGCTGGCGCTTCTTCAGCCACTTCGACACCGCAACGATGTCTTCCTTCTTGACCGTGCGGCCGTCCTCGTTGCGCAGCAGGTTCTCGAGCAGAACCTTCATCGAGTACGGCAGCTTCGAAATACCCTTCAGTCCGTTCTTCTCCGCCTGGGGCAGGCTGTAATAGACGTAGGACTTGGCGCCGACCTTCATGGTCTTGCGGCATTTGAAGCTGTCGAGTGAGGTCATGCGAGGAATCCCAATTCTCAGTTATACCCGGCAAGGGTAACTAAACACCGGCGAACGACACTGGCCAAGGGATAGCCCGGAGGGTGGGTTGCGGCCGCCGATTGTGTGTGCTGCATCAAGTTCCGGGCTTATAGAACCTTTCTAGAAGCACCGCCACACCGACAAGCGTGCGGCGGCATCGCGCGACCCAAAAATTCTCACGCGGTAGCGAAAGATTTCAGAGGGCTGTGACAAGACGAACCATGCGGCTCTCGGGACGAAATCTGAAATGCGTGCGCGGCGGACGCGAGGTGTTTTCCGGCCTCGACGTTTCGGCTGCGGCCAGCGAGGCGCTCGCCGTCACCGGTCCCAATGGCGCGGGCAAGACCTCGCTGCTGCGCGTGCTCGCCGGGCTGCTGGTTCCAGCCGAAGGGACCGTTGCGCTCGAAGGCGGCGACGCCGAGCTCAGCCTGCCCGAGCAGGCCCACTATCTCGGCCACCGCGACGCCCTGAAGCCGGCGCTGAGCGTTGCGGAAAATCTTTCCTTCTGGCGGGAATTCCTCGGCGGCGAGACGCAGGATGCCGGCCGGTGCCTTGCGGCCGTCGGGCTCGACCACGCCGCGCATCTGCCGGCGGCCTACCTCTCCGCGGGCCAGCGCCGCCGCCTGTCGATCGCGCGCCTGCTCTCGGTGCGGCGGCCCGTCTGGCTCTTGGACGAGCCGACATCGGCGCTCGATGCGGCCGGACAGGCGCTGTTCGTCGCCCTGATGCGCGACCATCTCGCCAGCGGCGGCCTGATCGTCGCCGCGACCCATCTGCCGCTCGGCATCGAAGCGCGCGATTTGCGGATGGGAGCGCCGGCATGAGCGCGCTGTTCTATCTCTCGTCGCTGCGCACAGGTCTCTCCGTCCCCTCCCCCCTTGCGGGGGAGGGTCAGGGAGAGGGGTGCCACACGGCGGGCTCTGTCCATTCGTCTCTTTGCGATCAGTGGCCGAGATTGCGAGGGCGACATTCACGTCGAACATCTCGCCCGGGGCCACCCCTCTCCCCAACCCTCCCCCGCAAGGGGGGAGGGAGCGCAGCCAGTTCGCGGCACGCCAGTCGCTACGTTCGCCGCGGAGGCGCGGCATGAGTGCGCTGGCCGCATTGATCCGCCGCGACATCAAGATTGCGCTGCGCGTCGGCGGCGGCGCGCTGATCGGCGTGCTGTTCTTCCTCACCGTCACGGTGCTGATGCCGTTTGCGGTGGGGCCGGATCTGGCGCTGCTGTCGCGGCTCGGCCCCGCCATCCTCTGGCTCGGCGCATTGCTGGCGAGCCTATTGACCCTCGACCGCCTGTTCACGGCCGACCACGAGGACGGCTCGCTCGACCTGATCGTGATGAGCCGGACGCCGCTGGAACTCGCCTGCGCGGCCAAGGCGCTGGCGCACTGGATCGCCGCCGGGCTGCCCCTGATCGTCGCAACCCCGGTGCTCGGCCTGTTGCTCAATCTCGACGGCACGGCGACGCTCGCCGTCGCGGCGACCCTGCTGGCGGGAACGCCGGCGCTGACCTTCACCGGCATGATCGGCGCGGCGCTGGCAGTGACGCTGCATCGCGGCGGGCTTTTGCTCGCGGTGCTGGTGCTGCCGCTGTCGATCCCGGTGCTGATTTTCGGCGTCGCGGCCTCACAGGCGGCGATCTCGGGGCCGCTGCCGTTTGGAACACCGTTCTCGATCCTCTGCGCGCTCTCGCTTGCCAGCCTCGTGATCGGCCCGTTTGCCGCCGCGGCGAGCCTGCGGCACGGGCTGGACTGATCAAATCTCGCCGAGGGGAATTCGGCCAATTGCCTCGCTCACAGCGGACGACTATCAGGGTGCCATGAAGCTGACCGAGACGCTGACCGACCTCGCCAACCCGACCAGGTTTCTGGTGCTGACCGCGCGCATCCTGCCGTGGCTCGCGGCCGCGACCGCTATCCTGCTGGCGATCGGGCTCTACCAGTCGGCGATGGCGCCCGACGACTACCAGCAGGGCGCCACGGTCAAGATCATGTTCATCCACGTGCCGAACGCGTGGCTGTCGATGTTCGTCTGGAGCGTCATGAGCGTGGCTGCGCTCGGCACGCTGGTGTGGCGGCACCCGCTCGCCGACGTCGCCGCGAAAGCCGCCGCGCCAATCGGCGCCGCCTTCACCTTCCTTGCGCTCGTCACCGGCTCGCTGTGGGGCCGCCCGATGTGGGGCACCTACTGGGAGTGGGATGCGCGGCTGACCTCGGTCTTGATCCTGTTCCTGATGTATCTCGGCCTGATGGCGCTGTGGCGCGCGGTGGAGGATCCCTCGCGCGCGGCGCGCGCGGCGGCGGTGCTGACCCTGGTCGGCGCGATCAACATCCCGATCATCAAATTCTCGGTCGACTGGTGGAACACGCTGCATCAGCCGGCATCCGTGCTCCGGATGGGCGGATCGACGCTCGACAAGGCGTTCCTGTGGCCGCTGCTGGTGATGGCGATCGCGTTCTCGCTGCTCTTCATCACCCTGCACCTCGCGGCAATGCGCAACGAGATCCTGCGCCGGCGCGTGCGCAGCCTGCAGATGATGCAGGCCAGCCGCGTCTCGTTCACGAGCGAGGCGAGCAGCGGTCCAAAAGAAATTGGAGCGGCGTGACGTGATATCGCTTGGTCCCTACGCTTCCTTCATCGTGACGTCCTATCTGCTGGTCGCAGCCGTGGTGTTGCTCCTGATCGTCTGGATCATCGCCGACTATCGCCGCCAGCAGGCACGCCTCAAGGAGATCGAGGCCAGCGGCGTCACGCGCCGCTCCGGCCGCAGCGCGGCGGATATCAGATGAGCGAGCAGGCGACCAACGGCCCACCGCAAGCCCGCCGCCTGCTGGTGGTGCTGCCACTGCTGATCTTCCTCGGCCTCGCCGGACTGTTCCTGCTGCGGCTCTATGGCGGCGATCCCTCGCGCATTCCGTCGGCGCTGATCGGCCGGCCGGCGCCGCAGACCGCCCTGCCCGCGCTCGACGGCCTTGTGAAGGACAGCGCGCCGGTCCCCGGTCTCGATCCCGCAGCGTTCAAGGGCAAGGTCTCGGTCGTCAACGTCTGGGCGTCCTGGTGCGTGCCCTGCCACGACGAAGCGCCGTTGCTGACCGAGCTCGGCAAAGACAAGCGCTTCCAGATCATCGGCATCAACTACAAGGACTCGCCCGAGAACGCGCGGCGCTTCCTCGGCCGTTACGGCAACCCGTTCGGCATCGTCGGCGTCGACGGCAACGGCCGCGCCTCGATCGAATGGGGCGTCTATGGCGTGCCCGAGACCTTCCTGGTCGGACGCGAGGGCACCATCGTCTACAAGCTGGTCGGACCGGTGACGCCTGAGAACGTCAACAGCGTGCTCAAGGCCGAGATCGAGAAGGCGCTGCGCGCCGGACAGTAAGCGCACCGTCATTCAGCGGTACCGTGAACCGCCGGTGAATGGCGAGCGAAATGCCTGCGACAAAATATTTCGACACGTTTATCTGCGGTTCATTTCGCGGCCACGGCAACGCCACGAACGCAACCCCAACTCAGCAGCGTTGACATCAACGTTCCTCTGGAGGGGACATATGCGCAAGACCACACTCGCTTCACTGCTCGCCACCGCGCTTACGCTCGGCATGCTGACGGCCACGCCGTCGATGGCCCAGAGCGTTCAGCCGGCTACGCCCGCCACCAAGTCGGAAACCGGCAAGATGGCGCCGGCGCCGAAGGCGGCGGCACCCGATGCGAAGACGACGGGAATGGCGAAAGACGACCTGCTCGACATCAACAGCGCCAGCGCAGACCAGCTCGACGCGCTGCCTGGTGTCGGCAAGGCCTATTCGGCCGCGATCATCAAGGGCCGCCCCTATAAGGGCAAGGATGAGCTGGTGCAGAAGAACATCCTTCCGCAGGCGACCTACGACAAGATCAAGGACAAGATCGTCGCCAAGCAGAAGAGCTGATGGCAATCGCCTTCACCTCTCCCCGTTTCTCACGGGGAGAGGTCGAAGCTCTTGCCTCTCGTCATTGCGAGCGCAGCGAAGCAATCCATCGTTCCACATATGCCGCGCAATGGATTGCTTCGCTGCGCTCGCAATGACGGCCAAAAAACGGCTCGTTACTTCCGCAGATCGCCGGCGTCGGCCTCGCTGGTTTCCAGCGAGACCGGCTCCAGATGATAGCGCTTGGTCAGCGGCATCTGCGCGATGGCGAAGATCATGGTCAGCGGCGTCACGCCGAACACCTTGAAGTTCACCCAGAAATCCGTGGTCTGCGTGCGCCAGACGATTTCGTTGAGGATGGCCATGCCGGCGAAGAACAGCGCCCAGCGCATGGTGAGGATGCGCCAGCCCTGCGGCGTCAGGTTGAACATCTGGTCGAACATCACGGCGATGAAGGAGCGCCCGAACAGCAGCCCGCCGCCGAGCACGGCCGCGAACAGGCCGTAGATGATGGTCGGCTTGACCTTGATGAAGGTCTCATCGTGCAGCACCAATGTCAGCGTGCCGAACACCAAGACGATCGCGCCGGTCACCAGCGCCATGATCGGCACGTGCCTGGTCACCACATAGGATGCGATCATCGCCGCGACGATCGCCACCATGAACGCAGCCGTGGCGACGAACAGATGATACTTGGCGTTCGCGATGAAGAACACGAGCAGTGGCCCGAGCTCGGTCGCAAGTTTGAACAGCGGATGCGGTTGGGTCTTGTCCATTAATTTTCTATGTTGGTTTGAGGCATGATTTTCGAGGTCATGCCTCGATCCCGGCAATCGCCTTGGCAAAATCCTTCGCCGTGAAGGGCGCGAGGTCCTCGACGCCTTCGCCGACGCCGATGAAATGCACCGGCAGCTTGTGCTTCTCCGACAGCGCGACAAGGATGCCGCCGCGCGCGGTGCCGTCAAGCTTGGTCATCACGAGGCCGGTGACGCCCGCCGTACGATGAAACGCTTCGACCTGCGACAGCGCATTTTGTCCCACGGTGGCATCGAGCACGAGCAGCACCGCGTGCGGCGCCGAGGCATCGACCTTCTTGATGACACGCACGACCTTCTCGAGCTCGTTCATCAGCTCGGACTTGTTCTGCAGCCGGCCGGCGGTGTCGATCAGCAGCACGTCGCGCGCCTGCTCCTTGGCGGCGGTCAGCGCGCTGAAGGCGAGGCTTGCCGAATCCGAGCCCTGGGCCCCCGCGATGACCGGCGATTTGGTGCGCTCGCCCCAGACCTTGAGCTGCTCGATCGCGGCGGCGCGGAAGGTGTCGCCGGCAGCCAGCATGACCTTGCGACCCTCGGCGGCAAATTTGGCTGACAGTTTGCCGATCGTCGTGGTCTTGCCGGAGCCGTTGACGCCGACGACCAGGATGACGAACGGCTGCCTCGCGGCGTCGATCTCGAGCGGCTTCGCCACCGGCGCCAGCACCTTCTCGACCTCGGTCGCAACGACGTCCTTGACCTCGTCGGCGGAGATCGCCTTGTCGTAGCGGCCCTTGCCGACCGCCTCCGCAATGCGGACCGCGACATCGGTCCCGAGATCGGCGCGCAGCAGCACATCCTCGATGTCATCGAGCATAGCCGAATCGAGCTTGCGCTTGGTGACGAGGTCCGCGACCGCGGTCCCGATCGAACTCGAGGTCCGCTTCAGGCCGCCCTTCAGGCGCTGCCACCAGCTCTGTTTTGGAGTTCCTGCAGTGGTATCGTTCATGACGCGGACGTGTTAGCCGTTTCGGCCCATAAACGAAAGTCTCGACGAATTGATCGATGTTCCCCAATTGACCGCGGAAGAAATCCTGGGCCGGGTGCTCCACCGTGACGGGTTGATGCTGGTCATCGACAAGCCGGCCGGCCTGCCGGTGCATCGCGGCCCCAAGGGCGGGCCCAACCTGGAGGCCTCCTTCGACGCGTTGCGGTTCGGCCTGCCGCGGCCGCCGGTGCTGGCGCATCGGCTGGACAAGGACACCTCCGGCTGCCTCGTCCTGGGACGTCACCGCAAGGCGACCGCCTCGCTCGGGCTGCTGTTCAAGCACAGCAAGATCTCGAAAACTTATTGGACCGTGGTCGAGGGCGGCCCCGTCGAGGACGAAGGCACCATCGACATGCCGCTCGGCCGGCTCAACGCCGAGCGCGGCTGGTGGCAGAAGCCGGATCCGGACGGGCAGAAGGCGATCACCAACTGGAAGGTGCTGGGGCGCGGCGAGGGCCTTGCCTGGCTGGCGATGGAGCCGGTCACCGGCCGCACCCATCAGCTCCGGGTGCATGCGTCGGCGATGGGCTGGCCGATTGTCGGCGACAATATCTATGGCAATGGCCCCCGCTTCGGCGAACCGACCCTGCATCTGCATTCCCGCGAAATCGGCATCCCGATTTCCCGCAACAAGGACCCGGTGCATGTGGTCGCGCCGGCGCCTGAGCATATGTGGCAGCGGCTCAGGGCCTGCGGCTGGACCGGCCAGTGATCTCCGGGGTTTTACGGACCATTACCCTTTACGGAACTTTCAGCCTCGTCCGGTAGTCCTGCAGGCGGCTTAGAAAAGCGCATCACGACGGGCTCAGGACGAGCAATGCTGACTGCCGGGCAGGCAATTGTCGACGAAGTCGAGGCGGCGATACGCGCCGGCTCCGCCGAAAAATGCATTGCCACCGCCAAGCGCGTCACCGACCTGTTCCTCGCCTCCGCCGGCAGTTTCAACAGCGAACAGGTCGAGCTGTTCGATAACGTGCTCGATCGGCTGGTCAAGACCATCGAGCTGAGGGCGCTTGCCGACATCAGCGCCCGGATGGCGCTCACCGACATCAGCGAGCAGCTCGCACCCGTGACCCAGGCTCCGCCTGCGATCATTCGCCGTCTCGCCGGCAATGACGAGATCAGGATCGCGCGGCCGGTGCTGCAGGAGTCGTCGCGGCTCAGCGCGGACGACCTGGTCGAGATCGCGCAGACCAAGAGCGAGCAGCATCTGCTCGCCGTCGCCGGCCGCTGGTGGCTGAAGGAAGTCGTCACCGATGCGCTTCTGGCGCGTCGCTTCGCCAGTGTGAGCCACCGCCTGGTCAACAATCCCGGCGCCAAGGTATCGCCGGACGGATTTGCCGTCATCCTCGCGCAGGCCGAGTACGATCCGGTTCTCGCCGTCGAGACCGGTATCCGCGCCGACCTGCCGTCGGAGCTCCGCCTTCAGCTCCTGCGCCGCGCGACGGAAGAGGTTCGCGGCCGTTTGCTGGAACGCGCGCCGCCGTATCTGTTCGAGGAGATCCGGCACGCGGTCGCCGCGGTCGCGGCCGGCGTCGAGCGCGACATGTCGCAGGTCCGCGATTTCACCACAGCGAGGCGTCACGTCGCAAAGCTCAGGGACAGCGGCGAGCTCAATGAAGCCGCCCTGCTCGGCTTTGCCAGGCAGCGAAAATATGAAGAGACCGTCGTCGCGCTGGCGGATCTTGCGCAGTCGAGCATCGAGGTGATCCGCTCGCTGATGCAAAGCCTGCGCAGTGAGGGCCTGCTGGTGCCGTGCGGCGCGGCTGGCCTGAGCTGGGAGACCACCGCCGCGGTGATGGAATGCCGCTACACGACCGGCTCCATGGGCCCCGTCGAGCTCGCCCATGCGAAAGGCCAGTTCACGAAAATGACCCGCGAAAACGCCGATCGCCTGCTGCGATTCTGGCAGGTTCGCGCGTCGCAGCCTGCAAGGCCTGGCGGACGCACCCCCTGATCGCGTCATGCGCGACGCAGGCGATAGGTACCGATTTAACCTGTCAAACAACTTGCTCAGCGTCATCACCCGCGAAAGCGGGTGATCCAGTATTCCAGAGGCGGCAGTGCTTGAACCGATAGGCCGCGGCGTACTGGATCGCCCGGTCATCGACCGGGCGATGACACTGAACAGAGTGGAGCGCGCGGCTCTCTCCGCACGTCGTCCCGACGAAAGCCGGGACCATACGCCGCGGCGGAGGTTGTGGCTGGGACTCGTCGTTCCGCCGTCGCGCAACAATCTGCATCTGTGGTTATGGGTCCCTGCTTTCGTAGGGACGACACCGAATGTGTTGCGCGGGCGGAGGTCGCAGCTTCGCGTTCTCGCGACATGAACCGTCCGAGTCTTGCTCTTCATCTCGCCTCTCTTGAGCAGAGGGCCGCATCTCGATTGCGCTATTTCGCATCGCCGAGCTCAATCGGTGATCTCCGCCAGTACCGCCCTGGCCTCTTTCAGAACGGGCGTGTCCAACCCTTCCGTGAACCAATTGTAGACCGGCGCGAGCAGATCGCGCGCCTGCCCACGATTGCCCTGGTCACGCCAAAGACGGGCGAGGCAAGTGGCGGCTCTCAGCTCCCACAATCTTGCGCTCTGGCCGATTCCAATTTCGATAGCCTGGCGGAAACTTGCTTCCGCTCCCGCTACGTCGCCAATTGTAATCAGGAGTTCGCCACGGATACGGTGCAGATTTGATTCAGCCCAACGTTCTTCGGTGACCTCGATTTCACTTGCCGCCTCTTCGAGCTTTTTCAGTCCTTCGTTCGGGTGACCAGCTCTCCCAAGCGCTTCCGCAAGCGACATCAGCCGCGTCGGCTTGTGAAGATAGCTCCCCGTGGCGCGCAATTCCGCACCGGCATCGGCCTGCAGTTCGGCTGCTTCCGCTGTGCGGCCGAGGGCCATCAGGCAACATGCACGCTGCCATTTTGCGGAATTTTCCCAATGCGCAAAGCCGTGCTGCGCACAGAAGGTCTCCAATTCCCGGACATGATCCAACCGGATGGCGGGATCGGTTTCAGTATGCGCTTCGCAACCTGCAATGCACGACAGTATGAAGCCCATCGAGCCCGCATGTCTGATTTGATGCGCGCGCTCGATCGCCTCATCACGTCGCCGACGCGCTTGATCAAGGTGTCCAAGATAGGTCAGCGACTCGATGCTTACCGAAAGTGGAGCAATTCGAACGTCATTGGTCCAATGCCCGCCGATGGAGACGACATCCAAGCCGGCGCTGTTATAAAGTCGAAGCGCTTCTTCAGCACCCGCGCGCGCGGCAGCCAACTCACCCAACCAAAGCCGACTTTGTACCTTCGAGAAACGCGCCACCCATGTGATTGCTTCAGAGGTCCATCGCCAGGCGGGCAAGGTAGCCGTTGTATTCTTCCAGGTCTTGCCCAAACTCAGAAGCTCGTCACAAAGCCGATATGCCGACCTCAGCTCGGCGCGATACAAGCGATGGGCAAATTGGCCCACGATGATGCTTGGAAGCCGATCCGTTTGATCCATAGCTGCGCAGAGTTCACGGGCGCGGTCGAAGGCCTGACCTGCCGACGGCGCGCCCCAGCCATGGGCGGCACACAGAGCCACGCCAAGCCCCGCTTGCAAGCGGAACTCCTTGTTGTCGCGCGCGGGGCCTTCGGGCAAGCTGGCGAGAAGGCCCAGGCCTTTGCGTAATTGAACCTCCGCCTCCGCCGTTGCCGAGCGTGCAAGCGCCAGCTCCCCGGCTTTCCGTCGGTAGCTGATCGCCTTTCCGATCAACCCCGCCTGTTCGCAGTGGTGAGCAAGCAACGCCGGCTGGGCCGCCACGGTATCTGGAAATTGTTGCTCGAGCGTCCTGATAATCCGCTCGTGCAGCAGGTGCCGCTGGTTGCGCGACAGGGTGCCGTACGCGACGTCCTGGACCAGCGCGTGCTTGAAGGTATAGGACGCGTCGGGCGGAGCGCCCCGCCGGAAGATCAGTTCCGCGCTCCCGAGGCGTGCGAGCGCATCATCGACTTGTTGCTGCGGCATCTGCGCCACCGCGGAGATCAATTCGTGAGAGAACGAGCGACCGAGCGCCGCCCCGATTTGCACCACCTCTCGCGTCTCGGGAAGACGATCAAGGCGCGCGAGCAGCGAGCCCTGCAATGTCGACGGGATCGACAGCGCCGCCGCCGGCCCCGTTAGCGCGTAACGATCATTGGCTTCAACCAGGAAGCCGCTCTCTACCACCGTCTTGGTGAGCTCTTCGATGAACAACGGCACTCCGTCGGCGCGATCGATGATCTGGTCGGCGATCTCCAGCGGCAGCGCCTTGCCGCCGGCCACCGCCGCGATCATCTCAGCACGCTGCGCAGGCGACAGACGGTTGAGCGCAAGCAAGGTCACCTGGGGACGGCCGATCCACGAGGGCGTGAACTCGGGCCGACAGGTGATGACCACGAGGGCCGGTATCGTCGACGCCCGGTCGACGATCAGGTCCAGCAATTCCAGTGAGGTGAGGTCAATCCAGTGGATGTCCTCGAAGACAACAAGCACCGGCTGCCGAGCAGCCAGTCCTTCAAGCCACGCCAACAGCACCCGAAGCGTCTTCTCCTTGCGCTTCTGGGGAGCAAGGTCGACGTGCGCATAGCGGCCGCCGGTCGGCACGGACAGTAGATTGGCGATGAGCGGGGCAGCTTCGCTGTAATCGTCGATCGACCGGGCCAGCACGGCCTCGAGCCTGTCAAGTCGCTGCGCATCGGTGTCATCGCGCCGGAATCCGGCCGCCCCTTGCAGCTGGTGGCTGATCGGATAAAGCGTGCTGTCCTGATGGTGTGGTGAGCAGAAATAACGCACGCAGGTACGCGGCTCCCCCTGGACTCGTGCTTCCAGCTCGACCGTTAGCCGCGACTTGCCAATTCCGGGCTCGCCCGACAGCAGCACCACGCGCCCCCCGTTGGCCGCCTGCCGCCAGCGGCGCAACAGCAATTCGAGCTCTTCATCTCGGCCGATCAGCGGCGTGGTGGGCGCGCGCAATGCTTCGAAGCGGCTATCGATGCTGCTTGCCCCCTTCACCCGCCACGCCGGGACCGGCTGGGAGAATCCGTTGAGCGCCATCGGTCTAAGGTCGTCGCAGTCGAACAGATTGCCGATCAACTGGCGGGTGCTCGACGCGATCAGAACGGAGTTCGGCTCGGCGATCTTTTCCAGAGCCCCGGCGAGTTGCACGGCCTCGCCGATCATCATCTGCTGATCGTCGCCACTGCCGGAAAGATCGCCGACCACGACCGGACCGGTTGCTATGCCTGTACGCAACTGAAAGCAGCCGGCGCTGCCGCCATCAAGCCGGGAGACCGCATCGACGAGGCTCAGGCCGGCGCGAACCGCGCATTCGATGTCATGCTCGTGCGCCTGTGGGTGGCCGAAATACGCCAGCATCCCGGTGCCGGACAGCCTGCCCACCGTGCCGCCGGATCGAGCGATGATCGGCATGCAGCAGCGCTGATAGGCAGTGATCAACGACCGCAATTCCTCCGGATCGAGTCGAGCCGCAAGGGCGCTCGTGCCGACCAGATCACAGGCGAGAACCGTAACCTGGCGGCGCTCCGGCGAGCGTGGCGCTGTCGGTGCTTCGGTCTCCTCGACCTCTCCGGGAGATATTGCCGCGGCATCGCCCGGGGTCGCGCCTTTCCGTTGATTCCACTCGCGAAGGATATCCCGACGCAATGCCTTGGTTGTCGCATCCGGCTCGATCCCCAGCTCCTTTGCGAGCAAATCGGCGCAGGTGCGATATTGGCGAAGCGCCGCGCCGTATCTGCCTTGTCGACAATAGAGCTGCATCAGGGTGCGATGGACACGTTCTTGCAACGGGTCGGCGGCCAGCAGCCGCGCCGCGATGCGAATGCCGCCTTCGATCGCGCCGTTGGACAGATGGTGGTCCAGCAATCTGGTCATGGCTTCGAGCGCGATTTCGCGAAATCGCTCACGTTCCGCCGTCAGCCAGCCTTCGAACTCCGGTGCGACAACCTCGAAGCCATCGAGAAGCTCGCCGTCATAGAGCGCGATCGCCTGCTCAAGACTCGCGATTTCCTGGCGCGCGGCCAGATCTCCGAACACGGTCGCATCGATGGTCAACGCCGTCGGCTCAAAGCTGATTGTATCCTCGTGAGCGATCAAGGCGCCTGGGTCGACGTGCGACAGCGCCTTGCGCACCAGACTCAGCGCCTGTCGCAGGCTGTCGCGCGCCTGCACCTCGCTGCGGTCACCCCACAACAAGGTCGCCAGTTTTGCGCGCGCCTGAGCCTGGCCCGGATGGAGCGCCAGATAAGCCAGCAGCGCCGCAGCCTTCTTGGTCGACAGCGGAATCGGCTCTCCGGGCTCGGTCTGAAACCGGAAACCACCAAGAAGTGCGAGATTGACCGTCGCCATATCGGTCGCACTTGGGTCTTAGGGGCAACAAACGCGCCCGGGCCGAGGATTTTGCGAATTTATCACGCTCGGCGCCACAGGTCGATTGCGACACAGCGGTAGTTCATTTTCGCAAGGCGGCACCGGTGATGCGCGTGCCCGGCCGAGTTGAGCATCCGGAGATTGCGCAATGAGTACGACCTATATCGCAACGGGGTGGGACAGGCCGTTCGCTTTTGCCCGGCGGGTCGTCAGCTTCCTGGAAGGACATTGCGAGGCGTTTCAGGAACGGCGCAAAAGCGCACGGCTACGCACCACCTTGTCCGGCCTGAGTGACAGTGAGCTGACGGACATCGGCATTTCACGCGGCGAGATCGAATACGTCGCATCGAACCGCGCGATGGACCCACGAAGCGCCGTCTGCCCTCCATGACAGAAATGCTCGACCGCAGGAATCGTGAGCGACGGGAAACCCTGCGCCGACTGAAAGGAGTTGCGTCATGAGGCCCAAAAACCTTCCTCTGGATCTCGAGCGGGCGACGAGAGCGTTTCAGGTTCGTCCCGATTGGTACGAGGAATACTGGTTGAAGCCGAAGGAGACCTCGCAGCCTGCTGCAATCAAATGGCGCCATTCGATCATGCAGCTTCATTTCCAGCTGTACGCGGCGATGGTTTCGGGGTTGGCCGCTTTCATTCGCAGCCGAATCGGCGGCGCGATTTGAGACCTGAGTCATCAGCATGATCAGACCACTTGACGCGGCGGTGATCGGAGCTGGCTGGGCCGGGCTCGGTGTCAGCTATGTATTGACCAAAGCCGGCCTCTCGCATCTCGTGCTGGAGCGCGGCCGGATCGGCGAGACCTGGCTTACGCAACGCTGGGACTCCTTCCATTTGAACACGACGAAGTCTCTGACCTTGATGCCGGGTAGCCGTTATGAGGGATCCGACCCTGACGGGTTTTTCACGCACGAGGAATTCGTCGATCTGCTGGAGGAATATGCGAAGGTCCACCGTCTTCCGGTGGCGATCAACACGGCAGTGACGGCGCTGACGCGCGACTGGAAGGCCGGCATCTACCGCCTCATCACCTCAGCCGGCGAACTCACGGCCCGAGCCGTGATCATCGCCAGCGGCAGCCTGAACTGCGCACGGCGACCGGCGGCGGCGCGAGCGCTTCCACCGCACCTGCTGCAGATCGACTCATCTGCCTATCACAATCCACAGGCGCTCCCTGCGGGGGCAGTCCTGGTGGTTGGAAGCGCTCAATCCGGGGGCCAGATTGCCGAAGACCTGGTCATGGCGGGGCGAACCGTCTTCCTGTCCACTGGACGGACCGGGCGGAAGCCGCGGCGATATCGGGGCCGCGATATCGGGTTCTGGGAGCGGGAAAGCGGTCTATTTGACGTCCCACGCAAGGACTTCGTCGGCCCCGATGGGCGCCTTGCGGGGCGGCCGCTGCTCGGTGCGCTCCACACGATAAGCCTGCAATCGCTGAGCGCGCAGGGTGTCGTGCTGCTCGGCCGCTTCACAGGGATCGCCAACGGCCGGCTTACTTTCGCGGACGATGTCCACGAGAGTTTACGGCTGGGCGACGAAGTCGCAGCGAGGTCAAGGCAGCACATCGACGATTACATTGCCCGCAACTACCTCGATGCGCCGCCGGCGGTTGACGATCCAGCCGAGACTGTTGCGCCGCGCCTGCCTGATCCGCCGATTCTGTCTTTGGACCCGAGCGAGTATCACCTTACGACGGTGATCTGGTGCACTGGTCTCAAGGGTGATTACAGCTTTGTGCAGGTGCCGGGCGTGCTCAAGACAGACGGCCAGCCGTTGGAGAGCGAGGGGTTGACCGAAGCACCCGGGCTCTATTTCGCTGGTGTCGATTTTTCCTCAACCCGCAAATCAGGCACCATCTTTGGGATCGTGGAAGAGGCGCATCGTCTCGTCGACCACATTATCGCACGACGCCGGGATCATCCCCGGTTCGAGCGAGATGGCGAGTCCATCAATCGCGATATCGCTTGTTGGCTCTGAAGCCGACGTGCATTCACGCCCGCTTTCGGAGGCGGACCTGGAGCCACTTCGATCCAACGGAATCGGAACGGGGCGCTAGCTCATTGTTTTGACGCCGCGCGATCCAACGAGGCGCGCGCCATCATGACCGGTCACGGTGAGCCGCCGCACTGCGCCCGGCACATCGCCATCGATCGCGACCGGCAGAAAATGTTCGGTGCGGCCCTGCCTATCGCTCTCGATCAGCACCTCGCGCGTCGCGCCAACCTCTGCTGCCAGCCGCCGCAGCAGCGCGGCGTCGCCGGCCGCACGCAGCCGCCTGGCGCGTTCCTTGATCGCGCCGCCTGCGACCTGCGGCATCCGTGCAGCGGGCGTGCCGGGACGCTTCGAATACGGAAACACATGCAGGAAGGTGAGATCGCATTCCTCGACCAGATCGAGCGAGCGCGCGAACATCTCCTCAGTCTCGGTCGGGAAGCCCGCGATGATGTCGGCGCCGAACGCGATGTCGGGCCGCAGCCGGCGCACCTGCGCGCAGAAATCGATCGCGTCCCGGCGTGAATGGCGGCGCTTCATCCGCTTCAGGATCATGTCGTCGCCGGACTGCAGCGACAGATGCAGATGCGGCATCAACCGCGCATCGTCGGCGATGACGTCGAGCAGATCACGATCGGCCTCGATCGAATCGATCGAGGAGATGCGCAGCCGCTTCAGCTCGGGCACATGGCGCAGGATCTGCCGGGTCAACTGGCCGAGCTTCGGCGCGCCCGGCAGGTCGGCGCCATAACTCGTCAGATCGACGCCGGTCAGCACGATCTCGGCATGGCCGCGCTCGACCAGCGCGCGGACCTGGTCGACCACCGCGCCCATCGGCACCGAGCGCGAATTGCCGCGGCCATAGGGGATGATGCAGAAGGTGCAGCGATGATCGCAGCCGTTCTGCACCTGCACGAACACCCGCGGCAGGCCGCGCTCGAATCCATCGAGCAGATGCGGCGCCATCTCCCTCACTGCCATGATGTCGGCGACCGCGACTTTCTCGCTTGCGCCGATATCGAATGCTGAACGTGTCGCGCGCCAGGCGTCGCCACGCATCTTCTCGTCATTGCCGACGACGCGATCGACCTCGGCCATGTCTGCGAACATCTGGCTCTGCGTCTGCGCCGCGCAGCCGGTAACCACGATGCGCGCCTCGGGGCGTTCGCGTTTCAGCTTGCGGATCGACTGCCGGGCCTGCGCCACCGCCTCGTTGGTGACGGCGCAGCTGTTGATGACGATGGTGTCGGAAAGTCCCGCCTGCTCCGCCTCGCGGCGAATTACTTCGGATTCGAACGAATTGAGGCGGCAGCCAAAGGTGACGACATCGACGCCCATCGCAATTAAGCTACGCTGGCGAACAGCGCCGGATCGAAGCGGCCCTCATATTCGAAATCGGCGGTGCCGGTCATCAGCACGTGATCGTCGCGCTCGCGCCACTCGATGCCGAGCTTGCCGCCGGGCAGCGTAATCTCGACGATGCGGTTGGCACGCTTCAGCCGCGCCGCTGCGACCGCCGTGGCGCAGGCTGCCGAGCCGCAGGCCCTGGTCAGGCCGGCGCCGCGCTCCCAGGTGCGGATCGTGATGTGGTCGCGATCGACGATATGGGCCAGCGTGATGTTGGCGCGCTCCGGGAAGATCGGATGGTTTTCCAGCAGCGGCCCGAAACGTTCGAGGTCGTAGGCATTGACGTCATCGACCCAGAACACCGCATGCGGGTTGCCCATCGAGACCACCGAGGGCGAATGCAACACCGGATTGTCGATCGGCCCGACCTGCAGCTCGATGTAGCGGGTGTCGCGAAATTCCTCAGCCAGCGGAATGTCCTGCCAGCCGAACTTCGGCGCGCCCATGTCGACAGTGTAGAGATCCGGCGCCGGCCCCTGCCAGCAGTTGAGCAGGCCGGCGCGGGTCTGGAACGTCGCCGTGGCCTGGCCGGTCTTCTCGAAGATCCGCCGCACCACGCAGCGCATGCCGTTGCCGCAGGCCCCGGCCTCCGACCCGTCATTGTTGTAGATCGTGATGTACGCTTCGGTGCCGTCAAGCCGCGGCGGCTGCAGCACCATCAGCTGGTCATAGGGCGCTCCGGCCGGCGACGCCACCGCGCGCGCCTCGGCTGCCGAGACTTGTGCCCGACCCTGGGAATCGCGCAGGTCGACGA
Source organism: Bradyrhizobium sp. INPA03-11B (assembly GCF_040446015.1). NCBI lineage: Bacteria > Pseudomonadati > Pseudomonadota > Alphaproteobacteria > Hyphomicrobiales > Nitrobacteraceae > Bradyrhizobium > Bradyrhizobium sp. INPA03-11B. The sequence goes on along the minus strand of NZ_JASGSR010000029.1, from coordinate 415 downwards.
CGACGATCTCGTTGCCGATGCCGTTCATCTTGGCGAATGCGTGATTGGCGAGCGCGCTCATCGATTTTCCCAAATTCTGCCCGGTTATATGGCGAGTGGTGGCCGGAAGGCCAGTCTGAATGGCCCTATGACACATCTGTCATGGGACGAATGCAGAACTCGCGTGTTAGGAATATCGCACCTCGCGGACCGCGCGCGCCGGGACAGATCGAGCGGCCGTCTGAGGAAGGGGATGGAGAAGTATCAATGAACCGTATCAACACGCTCCGCGCGGCCCTGGTCGCGCTACTCCCTTTGGCCGCAATCGCACTGGCAAGCCCGGCGCCTGCCCAGTCGCCGTCCGCCTCGCCCGCTCCAGCGGCGAGCCCGAGCCCGACCCCCGCCCCGACCCCGGCGGCGGCGCCGGGGTCTGTGA
>NZ_JASGSR010000028.1:0-82020 GCF_040446015.1 Bradyrhizobium sp. INPA03-11B | reverse complement strand
CCAATGAACTGAAGTCGATCTGCAGCCCCCAAGGTAATGCGCCCCCTCCCCCGCAAGCGGGAGAGGGGGCGCAGTTCCTTTGGGGCTGCAGATCGACTTCAGTTCATTGGTGCCTACGCCACCGTCCCGCCGTCGACCGGCATCGCGATGCCGGTGACGAACGACGCCTTGTCCGACAGCAGGAACACCGCGACCTCGGCGATCTCCTCGGGGCGCGCGGCGCGGCCCATCGGGTTGCGGGTGACTGCGGCCTTGATCAGCTCTTCCGGATCGGCCTCGTTGTGGCCGGGTTGGTCGGGCCGGTTGACGAACACCCGCAGCATCGGCGTGTCGATCGCACCGGGACAGATCGCATTGACGCGCACGCCGTCCTTGGCGTGGCGCTTGGCGAGCGCCCGCGCCAGACCAATGACGCCGGCCTTGGCCGCCGAATAGGTCGGGCTCCACGGCGAGCCGACCAGGCCCGAGGTCGATGCGGTGAACAGGATGCTGCCCTTGCGCCGCGCCGTCATCTGCGCGAGCGCCGCATTGGTGGTGATCAGCTGCGAGCGCAGATTGAGATCGACGCTGAGATCCCAGCCTTCCAGATCGTCGATTACAGATGGACCGGGAATGCCGAGGTGATTCCACACGCAGTCGAGCGCACCGAACTCCTTCACGGTCGCCGTGACGATGTCGCGCGAGAACTTGTCGTCGCGCAGATCGCCGGTCAGCGCCAGCGCGCGTCCGCCGCCCTTCTTGATCTCGTCGACCACCGCCTTCGCGCCGGCCTCGTTCTGGTCGACCACCGCAACCGCCGCGCCCTCGCGCGCGAGGATGAGCGCGCCGGCGCGGCCGGCGCCCGATGCCGCAGCGGTGACGAGTGCGATCTTGCCCTGCATGTCCATGTTTCAATCCCGATTGTGCCCGTGAGCTCGAGCCTTCTTGGTGCTGGTTGGTTGAATCAGGACCGCGGCGCCGCAGTCTTGCGCTGAAGCGCTAGCGGCCGCCGAACAGAACCGGGGACTGGCCGGGCAGCAGCTGCGAATGAATGTCGCTGTCCATGCGCTCCGCCCCTTGCTGGGTGAAGCTCGCTCCGAACGACAGGCTGACATTCGAGCTCGGGCGGAACTCGACACCAGCACGCGCCGAATAGCCGGCGTTGACGCCTTGATTGCCGCTGAACGGCGCCAGCGGGCCGCCAGCGCCAGGAGGATTGTATTTCAACGAGTCGAAGCCGGCGAAGAACGTCACGGGTGTATTGCCGACGCCCTTGAAGTTGTAGCCGACCTGCGCGCCCTGATATTCGAGCCCGCCGAACGCCGCCGCTTGGCCGAGCGTGCTCCAGCCGGCGCGGCCGCCTTCGCTGCCGACGAACCAGCCGTCCGGCCGGCCGTTCAGATACGAGAAGTCGCCGCCCTGCGCGGCGGCGGCGTCAAAGCTCGGAAAATTGCCGTAAGTGTCCGCCTTCTGGCCATCAGCCAGGCTGCCGCCGAAGCCGAACAGCGAACCCGGGGTCCAGTAGCGCACCGGTCCGGCCTGGGCATGGGCCTGCTGGCCGCTCAGGCACAGCGCCAGGAAGGTGATTGCGAGACCGGTTTTGCTTGCGAGGGACATTCCGACTGACCGCCAGGTTGGGCCCAAATTATACGTCCCGGACGCCGGGAATGCCAGCGCGGCACGCCGATCTTGGGCGGTCAGCCCAGGAACAGCCCCGCAACGATCATGAGAATGCCGATCGTAGGCACGTTCCAGACCAGCGAACGGAGCAGCGCGATATCCGCTAGATACACAATGGCGTAAACGAGGCGGCCCCAGAAATAGCAATGGGCTCCCCACATTGTGAGCCCGTTGTGCCTGCCCGTCACCGCGGCCGCTAGAATTGCGGCCGCGAACAATGGAAACGTCTCGAGGAAATTGCGAAGGGTCCGCCCAGCTCTTCCGGCAATGCCGGTGAGCGGGGCAACGGGCTGCTCCCGCGAGCTGGCCGTCCATCGATACCCCCGCTGCCAGCTCTGCAGATGCGACGCGACGAGGATGTGCGCAATGCCGAGTACAACGCTTGCCGCAAGCAGCTCAAGTTCGACGGTCATGCAGGCAGCATAGCATCAGCCGCGCCGATGTACGCTCGGCTTCCGTCGCGCCCATCGCACAAGGCGCACCTAGAGAGCGTTTTGCCGCCTCAATCGCGATGTTGCAAAATCGCCTGACGGCCGGAAATTGATCGCATTGCCCGGCAATGCTGGATTGACAGGCTAGTGGGTTTTCGAAACTGTGCGGCATTGCGCCGCATGGGGGCTGTGGGCTTCGCGCCAACTGGCCGATCCCGCCTGGCGCTGAATGGCGTCGTCATGAAGTGGTTTCGTTCGAACATCAAGCACGGGGCTCGGCTGGCGCTGTTGGCGCTGTCGATCCAGTTCGTGCTGTCGTTCGGGCATTTTCACGCCATCGCGCCGGCCCAGGCCACGACATCATTGGCGACGCATGTCGAGCGCGCTTCGCGCGACGCGCCGCGTTCGAACCCTGATTCCGATCAGGCAACCGACCTTTGCGCCATCTGCGCCGTCGTGGCGATGGTCAACTCGGCAGTACCGGCACCGGCATTGCCGCCGTTGCAATTGCCTGATGCCGCCGGTCTGCTCTGCTGGCAGATCGACAATTATGCGGCGCCGGTCGAGATCGGCCGGCTGCACTATCAGCCGCGCGCGCCTCCGGTCGCCTGACATCCCCGCACACTTGAACGTCGAACGCAGCCTCGCACCGGCTGCCGTTTGATCAATCGGAATCTGGCCGTCGCGCAGCGACGGCGGGCTCGACCGCGTCTTCCTCAGAAGGATCCGGATCGCCGCCTGACGAGATCGGGAAGCAACATGTCAGGACATATCAGACGACACGCCGCCGGTGCGGCCTCACTCTTGTTCTACGGGATGAACGGCGCCGCACTCGCGCAGACGACGGCGCCGACCACCACCCTTCCGGACGTCACGGTGACGGCGCCGCAGAGCCACCCCGCGCCATCAGGGCCGAAAAAGCCGAAGACGCGCGTTGCGGCCGGCGGCGGCCACCGCGCGCGCAGAACCGGTGCGGTGGCGGCTTCGCCGGAATCTCCAGAACAGACCCAGGCGCAAGCCGTGGCGAGCCAGAACACGCGGCTCGACCAGGCCCGCGCCGCCCTGCTCGCGCCGACCGGTGCCAACAGCTACCAGATGAGCCAGCAGTTCCTTCAGTCGCTGCCCCAGGGCACCAACACCACGCTGGACAAGGCGCTGCTGCAGGCGCCGGGCGTCTCGCAGGACTCGGCTGCCAGCGGCGAGCTGCACGTGCGCAACGAGCACGCCAACCTGCAATACCGCATCAACGGAATCATGCTGCCGGACGGCGTCGGCGCCTTCGGCCAGATCATCGACACCGGCATCGTCGGCAGCATGGCGCTGATCACCGGCGCGCTGCCCGCACAGTACGGCCTGCGCACCGCGGGTGTGCTCGACATCCAGACCAAGACCAATGCCTTCAACAATTCCGGCAGCATCAGCGTCTATGGCGGCAGCCATGGCAACTTCACCACCAGCGTCGACTATGGCGGCACGGTCGGACAGACGCAGTACTACGTCTCCGGCCGCTATTTCGGCAGCGACGTCGGCATCGAGAATCCGACACCGGCCTACAACGCGATCCACGACCGGACCGATCAGGAGAAAGGCTTTGCCTATGTCTCGACGGCGATCGATCCCACCAGCCGGCTGACCTATATCGGCGGCGTCTCCAACGGCGCCTATCAGATCCCCAACAATCCCGGGCAAACTCCGGCCTTCACCGCTTTCGGCGTCTCGAATTTCGATTCCGCGCTGCTCAATGAGCGGCAGCATGAGTTCAACCAGTTCAATGTCGTCGCCTATCAGAAGTCGGGCGATGGATTCGATTACCAGGTCGCCTATTTCAATCGCTACAGCCAGCTGCACTTCATGCCCGATCCGATCGGCGATCTCGTGTTCAACGGGGTAGCTTCGGACGTGTATCGCCAGAGCTTCGTCAACGGAATCCAGGAAGACACGTCCTACAGGCTGGGCTTCGCGCACACGCTGAAGTTCGGCATGTCGTTCAGCGCCGAGCGCTCGCTGGTCAATAATGGTTCGACTGTGCTGCCGCTCGACGATGCCGGCAACCCGATCGACGCACCATTCTCCGTGTTCGATTCCAGCACCAAGACCGGATATCTGTTCTCCACCTACATGGCCGACGAGTGGAAGATCACCAACCAGCTGACGCTCAACGCCGGCCTGCGCTTCGACCAGATGTGGCAATATGTCGACGCCAATCAGCTGAGCCCTCGGATCAGCCTGACCTGGAAGCCCATTGAAGGCACGACCTTCCACGCCGGCTATGCGCGCAACTTCACGCCGCCCGAGCAGGTGCTGGCGGCACCGACCAACCTCTCACTGGTGCAGAACACGACCGCGCAGCCGGGGACCACTGCCAACGATCCCGTGCTGCCGGAGCGCTCGCACGTGTTCGACATCGGCGTCACGCAGAAGGTCTATGCGATCCCCGGCCTCGAGGTCGGCATGGACGCCTACTACAAGATCGCGACCGACCTGCTCGACGACGGCCAGTTCGGCCAGGCCTACGTCCTGACCGCCTTCAACTATGCGAAGGGCACCAATGAGGGCGTCGAGTTGACGGCGAGATACGACCACGACAATCTGCACCTCTACGGCAATGTCGCGATCGCAAGGCAGGTCGCCACCAACGTCGTATCGAACCAGTATCTGTTTGATCCGGACAAACTGGCCTACATCGCCAACAATTACGTTAACACCGATCATGCCCAGGCGGTGACCGCATCGGTGGGCGGCTGGTATCAATGGCGCGACACCAAGTTCAGCGCGTCGCTGATCTACGGCTCGGGCCTGCGCGACGGCTTTGCCAACACCGGCACGGTGCCGCCCTACACGCAGGTCAATCTCGGCGTCTCGCACGACTTCAACATCGTCGCGCCGAACAAGCCCACCACGCTGCGCCTCGACGTGGTCAATGTGTTCGACACCGTCTACCAGATCCGCGACGGCTCCGGCATCGGCGTATTCGCCCCGCAATACGGCCCGCGCCGCGGCGTCTATGCCGGCATCACGCAGAAGTTCTGACGCGGCCAGCCACCAAGCGGCGGTACGCGGAGCACTGAAAGTATTGCTCCGAGATCAATGTTTCTATTGTACCGAGCAATGTGCCCGACCATATCTGGTTCATCGAACACATTGCACCGGGTAAGCCCGTTGCAAGCCGAATGGAGACAACTGAAATGGAGATCAATTATCTCGATACGTTCCTGGCATTCCTCGGAATGACCTTCGGACTGGTCTCGGTGCTGCCCGGCCTGTTTTTCCAGCCCAAGGCCGAGGTGAAGCGCGCGACAAGGACGGCCGCGAGCCGCGCCACCAACAGCAGGCGATGACGCGGCGCGGCCTCCAGGCCGGCGTCACGCAAAAGCTCTAGCCAGCGACAAGCAACTTCTCTTTCAACAGTGCCGTCAGCCAATCGGCAAACACCTGCAGCCGCCGCGACAGATGCTGGCGGTGCGGATGGAGCAAGGTCATCGGCATCGGCGTGGCGCGGTGCTGCGGCATCACCTCGACGAGGTCGCCGGCATCGAGGTGCCGCTTCACGTCGTAGGCCGGAATCTGGATCAGGCCGAGTCCTGCAAGGCAGCACGCGATATAGGCCTCCGCGCTGTTGACGGTGACACGGCCGCGCATTGCGATGGTGCGCGCGGCGCCCTGCTCGTGCCATTCCCACTCCTCGATCCGGCCGGTGGATGGCGAGGCGTAGTTGACCGCCCAATGCGCGCCCAGATCATCCGGCGTCTGCGGCGTACCGTGGCGCGCGAGATATCCCGCGCTCGCGACGTTGATCAGCGTGAGGTTGCCGAGCGGCCGCGCGATCAAACCGGAATCGCCGAGCGGGCCGACGCGCACCACGCAATCGGCGGAGTCCTCGATCAGATTGATGGCGCGGTCGGTGACGCCGAGATCGATGTCGATCTGCGGATAGCGATCGAGGAAGGCCGGCAGCGCCGGCGCGATGATCAGGCGTCCGATCCGCCCGGGCACGTCGACCCTGAGCCGGCCCGACGGCTCGGCGGCGGTATGGCGGAACAGGGTCTCGGCTTCCTCAACGTCGGCAACGACGCGCAAGCACCGTTCGTAGAACGCCGCGCCATCATGCGTGGGTGACACTTTTCGTGTCGTGCGATGCAGCAGCCGGGCGCCGACGCGCTGCTCCAGCTCCGCGACGGCTGACGAGACCGACGAGCGCGGCAGCCCCAGCGTATCCGCCGCCCGGGTAAAGCTCGCGCACTCGACGACGCGGGCGAAGATGCGGAAGAGATCGATGCGGTCCAAGATCGGGCCCCCGATTGTTCGCCATTCCTGACAAGTGACGTCAGAATGCACAGCTTTATCGGCAAATCCTAGACGATATCGTTGCCTCCAGAAGGCGGCCGCAGGGCGTGGCCGCAAGATCTGGAGAAGCGAACGCCATGACCGACCACAGCATCAAGGACAAGACCGTCATCATCGCCGGCGGCGCCAAGAATCTCGGCGGCCTGATCGCACGCGATCTCGCGGCGCACGGCGCGAAGGCGATCGCGATCCATTACAACAGCGCCGCGACCAAGGCCGATGCCGACGCGACCGTCGCCGCGATCAAGGCTGCCGGCGCCAACGCGGTCGCCTTGCAGGCCAACCTCACGACAGCGGGCGCGATGGAGAAGCTGTTCGCTGATGCCGTCGCCGCGATCGGCCGTCCCGACATCGCGATCAACACCGTCGGCAAGGTGTTGAAGAAGCCGATGGTCGAGATCTCGGAGGCTGAATACGACGCGATGAGCGCGGTCAACGCCAAGTCCGCGTTCTTCTTCCTCAAGGAAGCCGGCCGTCACGTCAACGACAACGGCAAGATCTGCACGCTGGTGACGTCGCTGCTCGGCGCCTACACGCCGTTCTACGCCGCCTATGCCGGCACCAAGGCGCCGGTCGAACATTTCACCCGCGCGGCCTCGAAGGAATTCGGCGCACGCGGCATCTCGGTCACTGCGATCGGCCCCGGCCCGATGGACACGCCGTTCTTCTATCCGGCCGAAGGCGCCGACGCGGTCGCCTATCACAAATCGGCAGCGGCGCTGTCCGGCTTCTCGAAGACCGGCCTCACCGACATCAAGGATATCGTGCCCTGGATTCGCCTGCTGGTGTCGGAGGGCTGGTGGATGACCGGGCAGACCATTCTGGTCAACGGCGGCTACACGACGAAATGACAATGGCGGATCGGGGCTGGCGTGAGCGTCCGCCCCTTACATCTGAGTTGCGCGAACGCGAAGTTGTGTCCACGCCCTTGCTGTCATCGCCCGGCTCGACCGGGCGATCCAGTACGCCGCGGCCTCTCGGCTCAAGCACAACCGTCTCTGGAATACTGGATCACCCGCTTTCGCGGGTGATGACACCGAACAAGACGACACAGCTCCGCGATGCGCCGCGAAACTCGTTGCGGCGCAACAATCAAAATGAGACTGCCCGTTAAGCACCCCCGCCGCGACGACATCCGCGCCGCGCCTCCCTTCGGCTAGCTTTGCCGGCAACAACCGGACGCCCATCAGCCTTCTCGCCACGTGGACGCCGGCGACAACACAGAGGGAGGAAGCGATGTTGAAAGGCAGTTTGGGACTGATTGCGTTGAGCAGCCTGTTGCTTTCGGGCACGGCGTTCGCCCAGGAGAAGATCAAGGTCGGCGTCACCGCGACGCTCGAGGGCACCTATACGGTGCTCGGCGAAGACGGCATGCGCGGCCACCAGACGGCGCTCAATGTGCTCGGCAAGAAGATCGGCGACAAGGAACTCGAATTCATCGTCGCCTCGACCGACGCGACGCCGGACTCCGCGGTGCGCGCGGTGCGCAAGCTGATCGAGCAGGACAAGGTGCAGATCCTGCTGTCGCCGCTGTCCGGCGACGAAGGCATCGCGGTGAAGAATTTCGCCAAGACCCATCCGGAGCTGACCTTCGTCAACGCCGCCTCCGGCGCACAGGAGACGACCTATGTCGATCCGGCGCCGAACTTCTTCCGCTACAACATGGACGGCGCACAGTGGCAGGTCGGCCTCGGCAAATACGCCTATGAGACCAAGGGCTATCGCAAGATCGCGACCGTCGGCGAGGATTACTCCTTCATCTACACCCAGGTGTTCGGCCTGGTGCTGGAATTCTGCGGCGCCGGCGGCCAGGTCACCAACCGGCAATGGGTGCCGCTCGGCACCAAGGACTTCGCCTCGGTCATTGCCGCACTGCCTGACGATGTCGATGCGATCTATCTCGGCCTCGGCGGCGCCGACGCCGTCAACTTCCTCAACCAGTATCAGCAGGCCGGCGGCAAGGCGCATCTGATGGGCGGCTCGATCATGATCGACCAGACCATCCTGTCGTCGAAGGGCAGCGCCAAGAACGCGCTGATCGGCACCATCGCCGCGAGCGGCCAGGCCGATACCTGGGAGGATCCGGGCTGGCAGAAATTCGTGAAGGCCTATCAGGACTCGTTCCCGGAGAGCAAACGCTTCCCGAGCCCGTCGCTGCTCGCCACCAATTATTACGGCTCGACCATGGCGCTGATCCTGGCGCTGCGGCAGGTCAATGGCGACCTCTCCAACAACCAGGCCAAGCTGAAGGACGCGCTGGCGAAGATCGAGATCGACGCGCCGAACGGCAAGATCAAGCTCGACGCCAACCGCCAGGCGATCGGCACCAATTTCGTCACCGAGGTGGTCGATGACGGCAAGGGCGCGCTGTTCTCCAAGGTCGTGAAGGTGATCCCGAACGTCAACCAGACGCTGGGCTACGATCCGGCTGTGTTCGCCAAGATCGGCCTGCCGAGCCGCACGGTCCCGGAGTGCAAGAAGTACTGACGTATTTGTTGCAGTGCAGGCAGAGCGGCCGCGGCATGGCGCGCGGTTGCATCAAGAGCCCTGCTCGCCCTTGCTTTCCGCGGGCGGATGATGAACGCTTGTCGAAAAGACAAGAACATCCCGCGGGAGGGGAGGCATGAGCAGGGCGCTTGCCGTCTTCCACGGCCGGTTCGGTCGCGCGACGGTCTACCAGTTGAACCGTCCCTTCAACGTGCATGCGCACCGCGAAGGGCACCTGATCTTTCATGTCGGCGGCACGCCGGCGCAGATCGACGTCGCCGAGCAGCGCTGGCTGCTCAAGGACGACACTGTCGTTGCGGTCAACCCTTGGGAACCGCACAATTTCCTGCCGACCGACATGGACCACGGCGCGATCTTCTTCGTGCTCTATGTCAACGCCGAGTGGTTCGCACCGCAGCCCGCGACGGCACAGGGCCTGCGGTTCGGCCGCACCTTCTTTCCGCGCACCGAGGCGCTCGACCGGCTGATCCGCCGCACCGCAGCACTGGTGTGCGGCGCGCCGTCGCTGCGCAGCCTCGATTGCGAGCTCAGGCAGTTGATCGACTCCTGCTACGAGGAGAGCTGGCAGGCGGCCGAGGGCGCGCCCGCCGCCGCTGCGGTGACCGACTTCCGCGTCCGCAAATCGATCAAGCTGATGTCGGAAAGCCCCGGCGCCGAGATCGAGCTTGATGCGATCGCGCGCGAAGCCGGCCTGTCGCGGCCGCATTTCTACCGGCTGTTCCGGACGCAGACCGGCGTCACCCCTCACCTCTACATGAACACGCTGATCATGGAGCAGGCGCTGGATGCGCTGGTCGCGACCGAAGCGCCGATCGCCGATATCGGCTTCGATCTCGGCTTCTCTTCGCAGAGCGGTTTCACCCGCTTCTTCGCCGCCAATGTCGGCATGGCCCCGACCGACTATCGCCGCGCCGCCAAGGTGTTGCGGCCGTGAGCGAGTTCCGCACCGGACGATAAAAGATACTCTCGATCAAATCCGACGCTTTCGCCCTCGGTAGGATGAAGGATACGCGGCCCGCCAGACGGTCGCGACCGACTGAGGGAACGCGACTGACATGGCCAGGTTCATCGAACGCCATCCGGCCTGGGCGCTGATCGTGATCATCGCGGTCGCGGTACTGGCGTGGCTGGTGTTCGCGATCTGGCCGCCGGGGCTGGAGGCCGCGATCGGCCGTAAGCGCGTGTTCCTCAACGCGGTGCTCAACGGCATCACGCTCGGCGGGCTGTATTTCCTGGTGTCCAGCGGCTTCACGCTGATCTTCGGCCTGATGCGCAACGTCAACCTCGCGCACGGCTCGCTCTATCTGTTCGGCGGCTATATCGGCTACGCGATCAGCACCTGGACCGGCTCGTGGATCCTCTCTTTCATCGTTGCCTTCATCGCGGTGGCGCTGGTCGGGGTGATCCTGCAGCTTGCCGTGTTCCGCCGGATGGAGGGTCAGGACCTCAGGCAGACCATGGTCACGATCGGGCTCTCGATCGTGTTCGCCGACCTGATGCTGTGGGTGTTCGGCGGCGACTTCTACCAGGTCCAGACCCCGAGCTGGCTGATCGGCCCAGTGCAGCTGCCGCTGCTGACCGCGATCAAATCATCCGGCGAACCGGTCTATCTGCAATATCCGCTGGTGCGGCTGGTGATCTTCGCCGCCTCGGTCGTGATCGGAATCGCGATGTGGCTGGCGCTGAACCGCACGCGGATCGGCATGATCGTGCGCGCCGGGGTCGACGACCGCGACATCCTGGCGGCGACCGGGGTGCGGATCCAGCTTGTGTTCGTGCTGGTGTTCGCGCTCGGCGCCGGGCTTGCCGGCATCGCCGGCGTGGTCGGCGGCACCTTCCAGTCGCTCTCGCCCGGCGAGGACACCCGCTTCCTGCTCGCTTCCCTCGTCGTCGTGATCGTCGGCGGCATGGGCTCGATCCCGGGGGCCGCGCTCGGCGCCGTCATCATCGGCCTCGCCGAGCAGCTCGGCTCGGTCTACATCCCGACCTACGCCATCGTCGTCACCTTCCTGATTATGGTGCTGGTGCTGGCGCTGCGGCCGCAGGGCCTGCTCGCGAGGCGATAAGATGTCGTTGCTGCAGAGCACCCAGTTCCGCCCCGACCGGTCCGCCAACGCGACCCGCCGCGCGTTGATCCGCACCTGGCCGGAATTCCAGAACCCCGTGGCCTGGCTGGTCGCGCTGATCCTTGTGATCATGCCGCTGATCGCCAACGGCTTCTTCCTGATCGAAATCTTCGCCACCACGCTGATCCTCGGCGTCATCGCACTCAGCCTGATGTTCCTGGCCGGCTATGGCGGCATGGTCAGCCTGATGCAGCTCACCATCGCGGGCTTCGCCGGCTACATGGTGGCGGTGTTCGGCATGAGCGGCAACGCCAATATCAGCCTGGGCTGGCCGTGGTGGCTCGCAACCCCGATGGCGCTGGCGCTGGCGACGCTGTTCGGCACGCTCGGCGGCGCGCTCGCGGTGCGCACCGAGGGCATCTACACCATCATGATCACGCTCGCGATCGGCGCAGCGTTCTACTACTTCACCAACCAGAACTGGGCGATCTTCAACGGCCACACCGGCATCAACACCGTCGCGACGCCGCACTTCTGGGGCGTCGACTGGCGCGCCGATATCGCCTTCTACTATGTGACGCTCGGCGTCGCCGCGATCTGCTACTTCGCGGTCCAGTATGTCTCGCGTGCACCGTTCGGGCTCGCGCTGCAGGGCGTGCGGGACAATTCCCGCCGCATGGCCGCACTCGGCTTCAACCCCAATGCGCACCGCATCGCGGCCTACGCCTTTGCCGCCTTCATCGCGGCGCTCGGCGGCGTGCTGCAGGTCTGGAACTACCGGCAGATCTCGCCCGGCTCGGTCAGCGTCGGCGCCTGCATCGACGTCCTGATCATCGCCGTGGTCGGCGGCATCACTAGGCCGATCGGCCCGTTCATCGGCGCGCTGATCTTCGTGCTGCTGCGCACCTTCGCGCTCGACGTGCTGATCAAGCTCGGGCTCGACGGCAACCGCTTCCGGCTGCTGATCGGGCTCGGCTTCCTCGCCATCGTGTTCTGGTCGTCCGACGGCGTGATCGGCCTGTGGGAACGCTGGCGCCGCCGTAACGCATCCTCGACGCAACGTTCGGGCGGAGGCCGCCATGGATAGCGTCGCGCACCGCCTGTCCGCGGTCGGCGCCGGCGCCGCGCTGGAGCTGCGCGGCGTGACCCGGCTGTTCGGCGCGCTGGCGGCGCTGACCGACGTCACCATCACCGTGCGGCCGGGCGAACGGCGCGCGGTGCTCGGCTCGAACGGCGCCGGCAAGACCACGCTGTTCAACTGCATCACCGGTGACTTCCCGCCCTCTTCCGGTACGATCCGCTTCTTCGGCGAGGACATTACCCGGTTCCCGCCCTATGAACGCATCCGCCGGGGCTTGCGCCGCACCTACCAGATCTCGGCGCTGTTCCCCGGCCTCACCGTGCAGGACAATGTTTACCTCGCCTGCCGCGGCGTCTCGCGCGGACGGTTCTCATTCCTGCGTCCGGGACAGAACGATGCGCTGATGCACGCAACCGAAACGCTGGTGCAAGCCGTGCACCTCGCCGGCGTCAAGGACCAGCGCGTCGCCGAGCTCGCGCACGGCCAGCAGCGCCAACTCGAGATCGCGCTGGCGCTCGCCGGCGCACCGCGCTTCATCCTGTTCGACGAGCCGGCGGCGGGACTGTCGCCGACCGAACGGCGCGAGCTGATCGAGATCCTGACCTCGCTGCCGGCCCATATCGGCTACATCATCATCGAGCACGACATGGACGTTGCGCTGCGCGTCGTCGAAAGCGTGACGATGATGCACAATGGCCGCATCTTCAAGGAAGGCCTGCCGCGCGAGATCGAATCCGATCCCGAAGTACAGGAGCTTTACCTCGGAGGCGGCCATGAATGACCGCCGCGCCGCGCCCGCTCTCGAGGTGAAAGGCCTCGACGTCTATTACGGCCATTCGCATGCGCTGCAGGGCGTCGATCTCACGCTCGATAGCGGTGTGTTCTCCGTGGTCGGCCGCAACGGCATGGGCAAGACCACGCTGTGCAAGGCCATCATGGGGCTGGTGCGCGCCAGCGGCGGCTCGATCCGGATCCGCGGCGAGGAAGTCACGCGGCTCAATCCGGCGAGGATCGCACGGCTCGGCGTCGGCTATGTTCCGCAGGGCCGGCGGCTGTGGCGATCGCTCACCGTCGACGAACACCTTGCGCTCGCCGGTGGCCTACGGCGCGGCGCCTGGACCATCGAGCGCATCTACGACACCTTCCCGCGCCTCGCCGAGCGCAAGAACAACGGCGGCAACCAGCTCTCCGGCGGCGAGCAGCAGATGCTCGCGATCTCGCGCGCGCTGCTCACCAATCCGCATTTGTTGATCATGGACGAGCCGACCGAGGGCCTTGCGCCCGTGATCGTCGCGCAAGTCGAGGACATGCTACTGCGCCTCGGCGACGAAGGCGACATGTCCGTGCTGGTCATCGAGCAGAACATCGGCGTCGCGACGGCGGTGTCGCGCAACGTCGCCATCATGGTCAATGGCCGCATCAATCGCATCATCGACTCGGCACGCCTTGCGACCGACCGCGAGCTGCAGCAGCGGCTGCTCGGCGTCGGCACCCACGGCACGGATGAGACCGACGCCGGGGCGGCTCCGGCAAAGGTCGAAGCGGCCGGCACGCCACCGCCGGAACGCAAGGGGCCGGCCCGCATCTACATCTCCAATCCGGTGCTGCCGACCCGCTGGTCGCAGCCGGTGCCGATCGCCCGCATCGAGGCCGCCGCGCGGACGCAATCCGCCGCCGTCACGCGTATCGAGGAGACGGCCCGCACGCGGCGCGAACCGGCAACGTCGAAGACATCGGGTCCTCCCGTCGTGCTGGTCGTCGGCACGCTCGACACCAAGGGCGCCGAGCTGCGCTTCATCCGCGACATCATCGTGGGCAGCGGCCTGCGCACCCGACTGGTCGACGTCTCGACCAGCGGCAAGGCGGCGAGCTGCGACGTCACCGCGCAGGAGATCGCGCTGAACCACGGCCGCGGCGGCTCCAGCGTGTTCGGCGCCGATCGCGGCGCCTCTGTCACGGCGATGGCGGAGGCGTTCGAGCGATGGCTGCGCCGCCAGGGCAATGTCGCCGGCATCATCTCCGCCGGCGGCTCGGGCGGCGCGTCGCTAGTCGCGCCCGGCATGCGCGCGCTACCGGTCGGCGTGCCGAAGCTGATCATCTCCTCGGTCGCGTCAGGCGACGTCGGTCCCTATGTCGGGCCCGCCGACATCACCATGATGTATTCGGTGACCGATGTGCAGGGCCTCAACTCGATCTCACGCACGGTGCTCGGCAACGGCGCCCATGCGCTGATCGGCATGATCAAGGCCCGGCTCGATGAACAGGCCGCCAAGCAGCGCGATACCAGCGCTCATCTTCCGGCCATTGGCATCACCATGTTCGGTGTCACCACGCCCGCCGTGCAGAAGATCACGGCCGACCTGCGTGAGGGTTTCGAGTGTCTGGTCTTCCACGCCACAGGCGTCGGCGGCCGCTCGATGGAGAAGCTGGTCGAGTCCGGCCAGCTCGCCGGCGTCATCGATCTCACGACCACAGAGGTCTGCGACCTCCTGATGGGCGGCGTGTTCCCGGCGACCGAGGATCGCTTCGGCGCCATCATCCGCAGCCGCGTACCCTATGTCGGCTCGGTCGGCGCACTGGACATGGTGAACTTCGGTGCGCCTGACACGATCCCGGAGCGCTACCGGCAGCGCAAATTCCACGTCCATAATCCGCAGGTGACCTTGATGCGGACCACGCCGGAAGAGAACGAGCGGATGGGCCGCTGGATCGGCGATCGCCTCAACCAGATGGACGGGCCGGTTCGCTTCTTCCTGGCCGAAGGCGGCGTCTCCGCGCTCGATGCGCCCGGCCAGCCGTTCTGGGACCCGGATTCCGACGCGGCGCTCTTCCGCGCGCTGGAGCGCACCGTACGCCAGACCGGCAACCGCCAGATCATCCGCGTCAAGCGCAACATCAACGATCCCGAGTTCACCGCCGCCATCGTCAGCGCGTTCCGTCCGCTGCTCGGACGCGCCGGTGGCCGGCGGAGAGTGGCGAGGTGACCCATGCCCAGGTTTGAACGCGCGGCGCTGTTGAAGAAGTTTCACGCCATGATCGCCCGCGGCGAGCCGATCGTCGGTGGCGGCGCCGGCACCGGGCTGTCGGCAAAATGCGAGGAGGCCGGCGGTGTCGATCTGATCGTGATCTACAATTCCGGCCGCTACCGCATGGCCGGCCGCGGCTCGCTCGCCGGGCTGATGCCGTATGGCGATGCCAACGCCATCGTCGTCGAGATGGCCGGTGAAGTATTGCCGGTCGTGACCAAAACGCCGGTGCTCGCCGGCGTCAACGGCACCGATCCGTTCCGCGACATGGACATGTTCCTCGACCAGCTCAAAGCGCTCGGTTTCGCCGGGGTGCAGAACTTTCCGACGGTCGGCCTGATCGACGGCACCTTCCGCGCCAACCTCGAGGAAACCGGCATGTCCTACGCGCTCGAGATCGACATGATCGCGAAGGCGCATGACAAGAACATGCTGACCACGCCCTATGTGTTCAGCGAGCAGGAGGCGACCGCGATGGCGATCGCCGGCGCCGACATCATCGTCTGCCATATGGGCCTGACCACGGGCGGCACGATCGGCGCGCAGACCGCCCTGAAGCTCGAAGACTGCCCTACCCGCATCGAGGCCTGGGCCGAGGCCGCGCTCAGCGTCAATTCTGAGATCATCGTGCTCGCGCATGGTGGTCCGATCGCGGACCCGGCGGATGCCGATTTCATCATGAAGCAGACGCGCAACTGTCACGGCTTCTACGGCGCCTCCTCGATGGAGCGCCTGCCGGTGGAACGGGCACTGACGGAACAGGTTCGCAAGTTCAAGGCGATCGGCGCGCGCTAGAGCCGCCGTGACCAAGGGAGGAAGAGATGTCGGGGATGCTGGTCGGTGAATTGATCCTCTGGCTCATCGTCGCAATCGTCGCGATCGTCATCATCGTCTATGTCGTGAACTGGCTGTATCACCGCTCGTCGAAGGAGGTCTCCTTCGTCCGCACCGGTTTCATGGGCGAGCGCGTGGTGATCAACGGCGGCGCCTTCGTGCTGCCGTTCATCCACGACTACACGCCGGTCAACATGAACGTGCTGCCGATGGGAATCGTGCGCTCCCGGCAGGACGCCGTGATCACCCGCGACCGCATGCGCGTCGATATCGAGGCCGATTTCTACGTCCGGGTCCAGCCGACCCGCGAGGCGGTCTCGATCGCCGCCGCGACGCTCGGCCGCCGCACCATGGAGCCGCAGCAGCTCCATACCCTGCTCTCCGGCAAGTTCATCTCTGCAATCCGCTCGGTTGCTTCCGAGATGACGATGGAGCAGATGCACGAGCAGCGCGGCGACTATGTCGCCCGCGTCAAGGCCAACGCCGCCGAAGCGCTGGCGCAGAACGGCCTGGAGCTCGAGTCGGTCGCGATCACCGATCTCGACCAGACCGACCTCGAATATTTCAACCCCTCGAACCGGTTCGACGCCGAAGGCTTGACCCGCCTGATGGAGGACATCGAGGCCAAGCGCAAGCTGCGCAACGACATCGAGCAGGACTCGATGATCAAGATCCGCTCGCGCAATCTGGAGGCCGAGCGGCAGGCGCTGGAGATCGAGCGCGAGAGCGAGACCGCCCGCCTCGAGCAGGAGCGCGACATCGAGATGCGCCGTGCCCTGCAGCGCACCGAGGTCGCCCGCGAACGCGCGTTGCGCGAGACCGAGGCCGAGCAGGCCCAGATCACCGCACGCGAAGCCATCGAGAAGGCCCGCATCGCCAACGAGCAGGCGATCACCGAAGCCCGTATCGCCTCGGAGCGCGAGACGCGGCACAAGGAGATCGAGCGCACCCGCGCGGTCGAGGAGAAGGAGCTGCTGGCCCGCGAGGAGATCGAGCGGGTCCGGATCGCCAACCAGCGCTCGGTCGATACCACGCGGATCGCATCGGAGCGCGAGGTGCGCCAACGCGAGATCGAGCGGATGCGCACGGTCGAGGAAGCCGAGATCGCCGCCCGCGAGGCGATCGAGAAAGCCCGCATCCAGCAGGATCGCGTCGTCACCGATGCCCGCATCGCCAATGAAGAGGAGACCCGCCGCCGCGAGATCGAGCGCACCCGCGCCGTCGACGAGGCCGAGATCGCGGCCCGCGAGGCCACCGAGAAGGCGCGCATTGCCCAGACCATGACGGTCAACGTCGAGCGCATCTCCTCCGACGAGCGTACCCGCGCGCTGGAGATCCAGCAGGTCCGCACCATCCAGGAGGCCGAGATCGAGGCGCAGAAGGCGGTCGAAGCCGCCCGGATTGCCCGCGAGAAAACGCTGGCGGCCGAGCGCATCGCCGCCGACCACACCACGCGAAAGCTCGAGATCGAGCGCAACCAGGCCGTCGAGATCGCCGGCATCAGCGCGCGCGAAGCCACTGAAGCCTCGCGGATCGCCCAGGAGGAGCACGTCCGTGCGCTCGAGATCGCCCGCACCCGCGCGATCGAGGAAGCCGACATCGCCTCGCGCGAGGCGATCGAGGCGGCGCGGATTTCGCAGGAAAAGTCGGTCGCCGCGCAGCGCATCCGCGCCGAGCGGGAGACCCGCGGGCTCGAGATCGAACGCACCGGGGCGATCGAGGCCGCCGAGCTGAAGCGCCGCGACGCCGTCGAGCGGCAGCGCATCGATGTCGAGCTGGCGCTGGAGAGCGAGCGGATCGCCTCCTCCAGGACCCGCGAAGTGCTCAACATCGACCAGAAGAAGGCGATCGAGCTTGCCGACGAGGAGCGCGTGATCGCGCTCGCCGCCAAGCGCTCCGAACGGATCGACGCCGATCGGCAGGTCCGGCAGGCCGAGATTGTCGCGCGCAAGGACATCGACACGACCGACGTCTCGCGCGAGCAGGCGCTGGAAGCCGCCCGGATCGAGCGGCGCCGCGCGATTGAGCAGCTCGAGGTCGCCCGCAACCAATCGCTGCAGGAGGCCGAGATCGTCGCCCGCGAGGAGGTCGAGCGCGCCCGCATTGCCTCGGACCGCGGCCTCGACGAGGCCCGGATCGGCCGCGAGCGCGAGCTGCGCAAGCTCGAGGTCAATCGCGAGAAGGACGTCGAGACCGCGCTGATGGAAAAGGCCATCGCGCTGCATCAGAAGTCGCTCGAGGAATCCGCGGCGCGAGCGGCCGCCGAGGACGCGCGGATCCGTGCGACGGAAGCGGCCGAGCGCGTCGTCACCGCGCGCGAAAGCGAGATCGCCAAGCGGCGCAAGACGGTCGAGGTGCTGCTCGCCGAGAAGCAGGCTGAGGAAATAAGGATCGCGGCGGAAGCCGAACGGGTCCGCGCCGCGGTCGAGGCCGAGGCACAACGCATGCTCAACGAGGCCGAGAACGTGCTGACCGATCAGGCGCGCTACTCGCTGTTCCGCCGCAAGCTGCTCGACCGGATCGAGGGCATCGTGCGCGAGAGCGTCAAGCCGATGGAGAAGATCGAGGGCATCCGCATCCTCCAGGTCGACGGCCTCAACGGCAACGGACATGGCGGCGGCAACGGCCGCAGCGCCACCGACGAGGTGATCGACTCGGCGCTGCGCTACCGCGTGCAAGCGCCGCTGATCGATTCGATTCTGTCGGACATCGGCGTCGAGGGCGGCAGCCTCGCCAAGATGCCCGGCCTGATCCGCGAGGCCCGCGACATGCAGGGCATCAAGGATTCCGCACGCAAGAGCGGCGGAGACGCCAAGCCGGCCGCGCCCGAAGGCGGCGGCGAGCCGGCGCGCCCCGAGCGCACGCCGCGCAAGAAGGACTGAGCGCACACCATGGCACGGGTTTACGTCTCCACCGTCGTCAATGCCCGCAACGACCGGGTCTGGGCCCGGGTCCGCGACTTCAACGGGCTGCCGAACTGGCATCCCGCGATCGCGGAAAGCCGGATCGAGGGCGGCGAGCCTTCGGACAAGATCGGCTGCGTCAGGGATTTCCGGCTGCGCAATGGCGATCGCATCCGCGAGAAGCTGCTCGGCCTGTCCGACTACGACATGTTCTGCACCTACTCGATCCTGGAATCGCCGATGGGTGTCGAGAACTACGTCGCGACCTTGCGGCTCACGCCGGTCACCGATGGCGACCAGACCTTCCTGGAATGGACCGCCGAGTTCGACTGCGCGCCCGAGCGCGAGGTCGAGCTCGTCAACAATATCGGCGGCGGCGTGTTCCAAGGCGGGTTCGACGCGCTGAAGCGGGCATTCGGAGGATAGATCGGCCGTGCCGCATATCGTCAAAAGCACGATCCTGGATGCACCGACCGATGCGGTGTGGGCCGTGCTGCGCGATTTCAACGGCCATGACCGCTGGCATCCGGCGGTCGCGAGCAGCGGCATCGAGCGAGCGCAGCCGTCGGACAAGATCGGCTGCGTCAGGCGTTTCAAGCTGAAGGACGGCGCCGAGCTGCGCGAGCAGCTGCTGGCGCTGTCCGACCTCGAACAATCGTTCAGCTACTGCCTGCTCGATACGCCGATCCCGATGTTCAATTACGTGGCGCATGTCCGCCTGCTGCCGGTCACCGACGGCGACCGCACCTTCTGGCATTGGGAATCGCGCTTCACGACGCGGACCGAGGACCGGGACCGCATCACGCAGATGGTTGCGGAAGACATCTACCAGGCCGGCTTCGAGGCCATCCGCCGGCATCTGAAGGAGGCCGCGTAAGCGGGAAAGGACATCATGCCAGTCACGGTGAAGACCTTCACCAGCACCCATGACGCCGCGGCGGCGCTGTCGTCGGATCGCAGCGCCCGCTATCTCGGCGGCGGCACGCTGGTGATGCGGGCGCTGAACGAGGGCGACATCTCGATCGCGACAATCGTGCGCGCCAGCGACCACGCGATGACCAGGATTGACGCCTCGGGCTCGCGCATCACGCTAGGCGCCGGCGTCACCTTTGCACGCATTCTGGCCGAGCGCGATCTCGCCTTCCTGCACGGCCCGGCCCGCTCGATCGGCGGGCCGGCGGTGCGCAACATGGGCACGATCGGCGGCAATCTGTTCGCGCCGGTGCCGTATGGCGACTTCACCGTCGCGATGCTCGCGCTCGATGCCATGGTATCGGTGCAAGGCGGCCTTGGCGGACGCGAGATCCCGATCGACGAGTTCCTGCAATCGCGCGACCGCCAGACCGGCACGCTGGTGCTGGCGATCTCCTTTGCCAGGCCCGGCAGCACTGAGGCGTTCCGCTATCGCAAGATCGCACGGATCAAGCCCAAGGGCGGCGCTGTGATCACGCTGGCGGCGCATCTGCCGGTCAACGGCAGCCGCATCGTCGGCGCCCGCATCGCGCTCGGCTCGATGGCGCCGACGCCGATCCGCGCCCGCGCCGCCGAGCGCGCGCTGGAAGGACGTTCGCTCGACGCCTCCACGATCAGTGCTGCCGCGGCGGCGGCGATCGAAGGCACATCGCCCGGCGACAATGCGCTCGCCAGTGCCTGGTATCGCCGCGAGATCGTCGGCGTGCATCTCAAGCGTTTGTTGTCAGGTCAGGAATAATGGCGATGGCCAAGACTGCCCTTCAATTCCAGCATAACGGCCGTGACGTCGCGATCTTCGTCGAAGGCGGCACCAATCTTCTGGTCGCGCTGCGCGAATTGATCGGCGACATGACGCCGAAATTCGGCTGCGGCCAGGGCGGCTGCGGCACCTGCAGCGTGCTGATCGATGGCGAACTGCATCTCTCCTGCCTGACGCTGGCCGAGACGGTCGCCGGCCGCTCGGTCGAGACGCTCGACGGCATCAAGGACGGCCCCAATCTGCACCCGCTGCAGCGCGCCTTCGCCGACAATTTCGCGGCGCAGTGCGGCTATTGCACGCCGGGCATGCTGATGGCCGCGAAGGCGCTGCTTGACCGCAATCCGCAACCGAGCCGCGCTGAGGTGGTCGAGGCGATCTCCGGCAATATCTGCCGCTGCACCGGCTATGAGCCGATCATCAACGCCGTGCTGGCTGCCGCCTCCGGCGGCCGCGCTCCCGCGTAAGGGAACAGTGCCATGCTGGAATTGCGCAAGGACCTCTTCGCCGACGAGCGCGACGATAACCTCAAGGAAATCGGCAGGGGCACGCAGCGCCAGGACATGCTCGGTCATGTCACCGGCACCTCGCCCTATTTCGACGATCACAA
Organism: Bradyrhizobium sp. INPA03-11B; assembly: GCF_040446015.1. Lineage (NCBI taxonomy): Bacteria > Pseudomonadati > Pseudomonadota > Alphaproteobacteria > Hyphomicrobiales > Nitrobacteraceae > Bradyrhizobium > Bradyrhizobium sp. INPA03-11B. The sequence continues at coordinate 60,829 of NZ_JASGSR010000028.1, read as the reverse complement.
GCTGCAGGGCATGCTGCATCTGAAGGTGGTCCGCAGCGCGCATTCGCACGCACGGCTGCGCCGCATCGATACCTCCGAGGCCGAACGCTCACAGGGCGTGCGGCGGGTGATCCGCGCCTCCGACGTGCCGCGCAATTTGAACACGCTGCTCTCGCTGATCAATTTCGGCAAGGACGACGAGCCGTCGCTCGCGGTCGACAAGGTGCGCTACAAGGGCGAGCCGATCGTCGCCATCGTCGCCGACAGCCCGCGCGAGGCGTATGAGGCCATCGCCAAGGTCAAGATCGACTACGAGGTGCTGCCGGCGGTGTTCGACGTCGAGGACGCGCTGAAGCCGGGCGCGCCTGTGGTCAACGAGGTCTATCCCAAGAACACCTTCACCTATCACGAGACCTATGATCGCCAGCAGCTGCGCTTTGGCGATGTCGACCGTGCGCTGGCCACGGCCGACCACGTGCTGGAACAGCGCTACCAGATGTCGCCGATCGAGCACGCCCCGACCGAGACCAACGGCTCGATCGCCGCACCCGACACCAACGGCCGTTACATCGTCTACACCTCGACGCAGGCGCTGTTCTTCTCGGTCGACACCTGCGCAAAAATCCTCGACGTGCCCTCCAACACCTTCCACTTCATCGGCGGCACGGTGGGCGGCGGGTTCGGCGGCAAGGTCGATACCCTGACCGAGCCGCTCTGCATCCTCGGCGCGATGCTGACCGGACGGCCGGTGCGTTACGTGTTCGGCCGCGAGGAGGAGATGCAATACGGCCCGCCGCGCGGCGCCGAGCGGATCTACATCAAGGACGGCGTGATGCGCGACGGCCGCGTCGTCGCCCGCAAGGTGCGCGCCTATTTCGACAGCGGCGCCTATACGCGGCTGTCGAGCTATGCGGCGGTGAAATGCGCCGCGCATCTGCCCGGCCCCTACACCATCCCGAACGTCCACGGCGACGTCTACTGCGTGTTCACCAACCGGACGCCCGCGACCGCGATGCGCGGCTTCGGCGTCACCGCGATGGACTTCGCGATCGAATGCCAGATGGACAAGCTCGCCCATCTGGTCGGCATGGACCCGATGGAGTTCCGGATCCTCAACGCGTATCGCGACGGCGACATGAAGGCGCATCGCCGCGAGGCCAAGAACACCGCACTGATCGAATGCGTGCAGGTTGCAGCCGAGAAAGCCAAATGGCCGCTCCGCGAGGAGTTCAAGCGGATGTCGTCCCGCAAGGATGGCGGCGGCGCGCGAGCCGCCGTGACGCCAACGCCGCGCGAGACGCATGCGCCGACGCCCGCACCGTCCCAGCAGCGCACGACGTATGACCGCGCGCCGGCCGCGAGCCGCGAGCCACCACCACCGCCCCCTCCGCCAACGCCACCTTCTCCACCGCGGCCGAGCGCGCCGTCGCATGGCGCCACCCGCTTCTCTTCCGTCTTCGGCACCAGGAGGCGCTGATCATGACCCGGCATCGCGGGCGCGGCATCGCGTCGGTCAATTATCCCATCGGCATGAATCTGGGCGGCGACCCGAGCCAGGCGCTGGTGCACTCCAATCCCAGCGGCAAGTTCACCGTGGCGCTGTCCTCGATCGATCTCGGCCAGGGCATGAAGTCGGTGACGCGGCAGATCTGCGCCGAGACGCTCGGCGTCCCGGTCGAGGACGTCTATGTCGACACCGCTGACTCCGACACCGGGCCGCATTGCATGGGCTCGTTCGCCTCGCGCGGCACCCATCGCGTCGGCAACGCGGTGATGGCGGCGGCGCGCGAGGCCCGCGGCGTGATGATGGAGGCCGCAGCCGAGGAGCTGGAGGTGAACGCCGCCGATCTCGAGACCGACGGCCGCGGCAACATCCACGTCAAGGGTGCGCCGCATCGCTCGATCTCGACCAAGGACGTCGCGATCGCCGCCCAGTTCAAGCAGGGCAAGACGATCTCCGGCCGCGGCATCTTCCTGGTGCCGCTGTCCGACGTCGATCCCGAGACCGGCGAGATGTCGCCGGCGACGTGTTACGCGCATGCCTGTCTGGTCGCCGAGGTCGAGGTCGACGACGAGACCGGCGAGGTCGACATGGTCAGGATGGACAGTGCCTATGAACTCGGCCGCGCGCTCAATCCGCGGCTGGTCGAGCAGCAGCTGGTCGGCGGCGCCTGGATGGGCGTCAGCCACGCGCTCTACGAGACACCCGAGCCTTATTATCCGGAGCCGGTGCACGGCCCGCGCGATTTCGTCGAATACCTGATGCCGGGGCCCGGCGACATCTGCCCGCACGACATCGCGGTGCTGGAACGCCCGGCGCCGGACGGCCCGTTCGGCGCCAAGGGACCGGGCGAGATGTGCGCCAACCCGGTGCTGCCTGCGGTCGCGAACGCGATCTTCAACGCGGTCGGGGTGCGGATTGACGATTTGCCGATCACGCCGGAGAAGGTGCTGCGCGCGATCAGGGCGCAGGGCGGCGCGCGGCCGCAGCCGCGGCGCTGAGGTCCCTTCATGCCGGTCCGCAGCAACATCGTCGGCATCGACAGCCCCGAGGCGCTGGAGAAGGCGCTGCGCGCGGCCTATTACCTTGCCGACGACGGCATCGCCACCGCCTCCTATCTCTCGCTCGCGCTCGGCAAGCCGCTGCTACTCGAGGGTGCGCCGGGTGTCGGCAAGACCGAGGCTGCGAAGGCGATCGCCGCCGTGCTCGGCCGCAGGCTGATCCGGCTGCAATGCTATGAGGGCATCGATGCGTCGGCGGCGCTCTACGAGTGGAACTATCCGCGCCAGATGCTGGCAATCCGGCAGGCCGGTGAGGAGAGCATCGACATCTATGGCGAGTCCTTCCTGATCGAACGCCCGATGCTGGCCGCGCTGCGTGCGCCGGATGCGACCGTGCTGCTGATCGACGAAATCGACCGCGCCGACCAGGAGTTCGAGGCCTTCCTGCTCGAATTCCTCTCCGACTTCCAGATCTCGATCCCGGAGCGCGGCACCATCCGCGCCACCGAGCATCCCATCGTGGTGCTGACCTCGAACCGAACCCGCGATCTGCACGAGGCGCTGCGGCGGCGCTGTGTGTATCACTGGATCGACTACCCGAATGCCGAACGCGAGGCCCGCATCGTGATGATGCGCGCCTCCAGCGTCGCCGAGGCCACCGCCCGCGCCGTGGTCGCCGCGGTCGGGCGGCTGCGCCGCGAGCCGCTGAGCAAGGCGCCGGGAATTGCCGAGGCGGTCGACTGGGCGGAGGCTGCGACCTTGCTCAACAAGGGCGGTGCGCGCTGGCCGGACGCGTTCAAGCGCTCGATCGGCGTCGCGCTGAAGGACGAGGAGGACCTGCATTTCATCTCGCCCCGGCTCGATGCGATCATCGCGGAGGCAGCCGCGTGAGCGACGATCTCAGGCTGCCGCGCGCCGCGCGGATCTTCGTCTCCTTTGTCGCGCTGCTGCGCGCCAACGGCTTCTTGGTCGCGCCGGAGCAGACGACGAACTTCCTGGCGGCGATCGAATTGCTCGGGCCGCACAGCCTTGAACATATCCGCCGGGCCGGGCTTGCCACACTGGCGCCGCCGCCGGAGCGCCGTGCGACCTATGACCGCCTGTTCGACATCCATTTCCGCGGTGCCGAGGCGATTGAGCACGCCGAAGGCGAGGACGAGGAGACCGTACGCCTGCAGGAGGAAGGCCGCGGCGATGACGAGCCGCCGCTTGCCGACGAGGCCAATGAATCCGGCCTCGCCGCGGCGCGTGCCGAAGCGCTGGTCGAGCGCCGCTTTGCGCAAGTCCCGACCAGCGATCCACTGCGCCAATTGTCGCGCGAGGCGGCCCGGCGACTGCCGCGACGACGCGGCCACCGGCGGCGGCGTGCGCGCAGAGGCCCGTTCGCCGATCTGCGCCGCACGCTGCGTGACAGCGTCCGCAATGACGGCGAGGTGCTGCGGCTCGGGCGCATGCGCCGCCGACAGCGCCCACGCAAGATCCTGTTCCTGATCGATGTCTCCGGCTCGATGAAGGCGCGCACCGAGGAGAACATGCGGCTCGGGCATGCGCTGGTGCAGGCCGCCGGCAATGTCGAGGTGTTCACCTTCGGCACGCGGCTGACCCGCGTCACGTCTGCACTGCGGCTGAAGCGGCGGGAGCAGGCGCTGAATGCGGCCTCGTTCCTGGTCAGCGACTGGGACGGCGGCACGAGGATCGGCGATGCGCTGCAGGCCTTCCTCGCGGTGCCCCGGTTCGGCGGATATGCCCGCGGCGCAGCTGTCGTGATCGTCTCCGACGGTCTCGAGCGCGGCGATCCGGCGGCGCTGCGCGATGCCGTCGCAAAATTGTCGCGCCGGGCCTGGCGCGTGAGCTGGCTGACGCCGCTGGCGACCGCGCCCGGCTTCAAGCCGCATACCGAGGCGCTGATCGCGATCCAGCGCTTTGTCGATGATCTCGTGGACGGCGGATCGAGCGCGGCCGTGGTCGCGCATCTGCTGTCGCTCGGAACAAGGAGAGCTGCGTGACTGGAATCGTCGACGGACACCATCACATCTGGCGTCAGGCCGATCTCGCCTGGCTGTCCGGCCCGATGCAGCCGCGCATCTTCGGCCCCTATGAGCCGATCCGTCGCGACTATCCGATCGAAGAATATCTCGACGACCTCAAAGGCAGCGGCGTCACCCGCTCGGTCTATGTCCAGACCAACTGGCCGAACGGCAAGTTCGAGGACGAGGCGGCCTGGGTGCAGCAGACGGCGGATCAGCATGGCTGGCCGCACGCCCTCGTCGCCTATGCCGATTTTTCCTCAGGCGACGTCCGGCCGCAGCTGGACCGGTTGAAGCGTTATCCGCTGGTGCGCGGCGTGCGCATGCAGCTGCACTGGCACGAGAACCCGCTTTATCGCTTCGCAGCGCGGCCCGATCTCTGCAGCGATCCGGTGATCCGGCGCAACGTTGGTCACCTCGCCGACTATGGCTGGAGTTTTGACCTGCAGGTGTTCGCGCCGCAGATGGCCGATGCCGCCGGGCTCGCCGAGGCCTGCCCCGGCGTCACCTTCATCCTGCAACATGCCGGCATGCTGGAAGATCTGTCGCCGCAAGGCCGGGCCACCTGGCGCGCCGGCATGGCGCGGCTCGCACAATGTCCCAACGTGGTGTCGAAACTGTCGGGGCTCGGCACCTTCATCCATCGCAACGATGCCGCGCATATCGCCGGCGTCATGACCGATACGGTCGCGATCTTCGGTGCGGACCGCTGCCTGTTCGGCTCCAACTTTCCGATCGAGAAGCTGTGGACCAGCTACCGCGATCTCGTCGATGCCTTCAAGGCGGCCGCCGAGCGGCTCAGCCGGGAGCAGCGCGCCGCGATCTTCGGCACAACGGCGGCGCGGGTCTATCGGCTGGACCCATAGCCGCACCGCGAACACGAACATAACAACGAACACGAATTTGGAGGGAGAGCGATGCCGTTGGAGATCAAGATTCTGGACTATGGCGATATCGAGCTGGAATCGAGCTTCCTCGTGCTCGGGCACAATTGCGGCCGCACCCGCCGCGTGCTGACGCTCGGCTTCCTGATCCTCGGCGGCCCCTACCCCGTGCTGGTCGACACCGGCTACCGCTCCAACCAGATCATGGAGACGCTCGGCATGCGCGGCCTCCAGTTCCACGAGAACATGATCGAGAACCAGCTCGCCCGCCACGGCGTGCGGATGGGTGACGTCCGCTTCGTCTGCCACACCCATCTGCACATCGATCATGCCGGCAAGGACGACCTGTTCCCGATGAACACGACCGTCGTGCTGAACCGCAAGGAGCTGGAATATTCCGTCTCCGGCCTGATGCATCCGCAATATCCCGCGCCCGACATCAAGCATTTGATCGACCGCCTGCACACCAAGAGCGCGCTGCGCTTCCTCGACCTCGAGATCACCGGTCCGGTCGAGCTGATGCCCGGCGTCTATTGCGACGCCGCCAACGCCCACACCGAAGGCTCGATGAACATCCACGTCCACACCGCCGACGGCATCGCGACGATCTGCGGCGACGTGATCTACGATTTCAACGACCAGATCGTCACACCCTTCAACGAGATCCACGACGCCGAGCCGCGCACCACCGGCAACCACGGCACCAGCAAGCGTGCCGAGAAGGCCGCGATCAAGAAGCTGCTTTCCAACTCGCGCTATCTGCTGCCGGTGCATGATCGTCCGGCCAAGATCGAAGGCGGCATGGTGGTCGGCCGGCTGCACGACCAGGTGCCCGGGCCGGTCGTGCAGAGCCTGCCGCAACGCAGCTGGTTCCCGGCATAACCGCGAAGGCCCGTCACGATGACGCATGTCACGCTGCGCAGCGAGTTCGAAGACCTGATCGACCCCTACGCACCGGTCGGCCAGGTCGGCACCGGCTTCGATTTCACGGAAGGACCGATCTGGCACCCGGTCGATCACTTCCTGCTGTTCTCCGACATGCCCGGCGACGTGCGCCGGCGCTGGGATGTGCGGCGTGGCGTGGTCGAGGTCAAGCGCCCGTCGAACAAATGCAACGGCATGACCTACGACGCGGACCTCAATCTGATCGTCTGCGAGCACACGACATCCTCGCTGATCCGCGAACGGCCCGACGGGCGGCGCGAGGTTCTGGCCTCGCATTACGAGAACCAGGAGCTCAACAGCCCGAACGACGTCTGCGTCCATTCCTCGGGCGCGATCTATTTCTCCGATCCGTGGTACGGCCGCATGCCGGTCTATGGCGTCGAGCGGCCGCGGCAGCTCGGCTTCCAGGGCGTCTATCGCGTGCCGCCGGGCGGCGGCGCGCCGAAACTGCTGGTCGACCGCTATCTGTTCGAGCAGCCGAACGGGCTGTGCTTCTCGCCGGACGAGCGCATCCTCTATGTCAACGACACCGTGCAGGCGCTGATCCGCGCCTTCGACGTCGGCGCCGACGGTTCGCTCGGCAATCCGCGCGTATTCGCCTCCGGCATCCGCTCCGAGCTCGAGCCCGGCCTGCCCGACGGCATGAAGTGCGACCAGCGCGGCAATGTCTGGGTCACCGCGCCCGGCGGCGTCTGGGTCTGTTCGCCCGGCGGCGATCTGCTCGGCAAGGTCCGCCTGCCCGAGCTCGTCGCCAACCTCGCCTGGGGCGGCGCCGATTTCCGCACCCTCTATCTGACCGCGACCCATTCGGTCTACGCGATCCCGACCAAAGTCGGGCCGCGCCACGAACCCTATATGAGCGGCAAGCGTGGCGGCGCCGGCGCCGCATCGTCCTCGCCTGCACCGAACCTGGCCGCCGGCGAGATGCAGCTCGATCCGCAGCGCTGCGCGATGATCATCCAGGACATGCAGAACGACGTCATCATGGACGGCGGCGCGTTCGCCGAGTCCGGCGCGCCTGCCCACGCCCGCCAGCAGCATGTCGTCGAGAATGTCCGCCGCGTCGCCGAGGCTGCGCGGGCGCGTGGCGTTGCCATCATCCATGTCTGGTTCGTCGTCGAGCCGGGCGCGCCGGGGGTGACCTTGAACGCACCGCTGTTCGAGGGGCTTGTCGACAGCAAGGCGATGGTACGCGGCAGCTGGGGCGCGGCGCCGGTCTCCGGCCTCGAGCCGCGACCGGGCGACTTCGTGGTCGAGAAGATGCGGATGAGCGCCTGGGAGGGCACGCGGCTCGAGACCATCCTGAAGGCGACCGGCCGCGACATGATCATCAACACCGGCGCCTGGACCAACATGTCGGTCGAGCACACCGCGCGCACCGGCGCCGACAAGGGCTATTTCATGATCGTGCCCGAGGATTGCTGCTCGACCATGAATGCCGACTGGCACAACGCCGCGATCAACTTCGCGCTCCAGAACGTCTCCGTTGTCACCAACGCCGACGCCGTCATCAAGGCACTCGGCTGAGGGAGGCGCGGTGCCGAAGCTGCTGCATCTCAACTGCTCTCCCCGCGCCGATTCGGAATCGGCGGCCGGCGCGCGCGTCTTTGTGGAGAGCTTTCGCAAGGCCCGCCCGGACTGGGAGATCGACGCAATGAACCTGTGGCGCGAGCCGCTGCCGGAGTTCGAGGGGTATCTGCTCGAGGCCAAATATGCCCGGATCGGCGGCAACGGTTTTACCAGTTCGCAGCACGATGCTTTCGCGGTCGCCGAACGCCTCGCGCTGCGGCTGTCGCTGGCCGATCGCGTGCTGATCTCGACGCCGATGTGGAATTTTAGCATTCCTTACAAGCTCAAGCAGTGGCTCGACGTCATCATCCAGCCCGGGCTGACCTTTCGCTTCGATCCGGCGCAGGGCTATCTGCCGCTGCTCAAGGACCGCCCGACGGTCGTGATCCTGGCGAGCGGCAGCGACTTCGTCACCGGCATGAACCGCGGCCGCATCGACATGGCAACGCCCTATCTGCGCGAGGTGCTGCGGTTCATCGGCATCAATGACTTGCGCTTCCTGCCGATCGGCCCGACCACCGGGCCCGCAGAGCCGATCCGCGCGGCCCGCGACGCGGCGCATCGCAGGCTCGTGGAGATGGCGGCGAGGTTTTGAACGGGAATGCTCCGCATCGTCGTCCCTGCGAAAGCAGAGACCCAAGGTCGTGTTGTTGAACCGAGCTGTGGCCCCAACTCAGCAAAAGCAAATCGCCTTGGTGGTTATGGGTCCCGGGTCGCGCTTCGCTTGCCCGGGACGACACCGAGTTTGTTGCGCGGCTTATCTACGCGCATCCGCAGTCTCGCGATGCACTGCGCCGCCCTACCGGCGAGAGGGCTTACAAGGCAACGTTTACACGATTTCGGAATACTAGAAGATACCCCTGATTTGCCCGACATGTCAAGTTGCCCGGTCGAACGCCGGCAGCCGCGAGCGCCTTTGCATGGGGTTGTTTTCAATATTTTGGGGGCGCGCATCCGGCGAGAAGTTCCTCCGCCGTCACCCCCCTAAGCTTCTACGTTTCCGCCGCGGGAAACACGAGCCTGAACAACAATCCCGGTGCGTTGTCGCGCAGCTCGATCTTGGCGCCGTGCAGACTTGCCACCGCCGCGACCAGGCTGAGACCGAGGCCGTTGCCCGGCGTGTAGCGGCTCTGCTCGAGCCGGTAGAAGCGCTTGAAAACGCGGTCGTGCTGGTCGGCCGGAATGCCCGGGCCGTCATCGGCAACCGAGATCACCGGCCCGCTTTCGTCATCGTCGCACGTCACGGTCACCCGTCCGCCCGGGCGGCCATGCTTGATGGCGTTGTCGACGAGGTTGGCAATGGCATCGAACAACAGGTCGCGGTCGCCGGTGACCATCACCGCGGGATCGCCGGCAAGGTCGAGATGGGTGGTCACCTCCTCGGCCGCGGCATCGTACAGCTCGACCACCTCGCCTGCGATCTCGACGAGATTGACGGTGCGAAACGCGCCCTTGCGGGCCCGCGTCTCGATCTCGGAGATCCGCGTGATCGACGCGAACATTCCGAGCACCGCGTCGAGATCGGCGATGGTGTCGCCGATCAGCGTCGCATCGCCCTCTGCGTTGCGTGGGGCGTGATAGGCCTTCTCCAGACGGCCGCGCATCCGGGTCAGCGGCGTGCGCAGGTCGTGGGCGATGTTTTCGCTGACCTGCTTGACGTCGCCCATCAGCGTCTGGATGCGATCCAGCATCAAATTGAGATTCTCCGCGACGCGGTCCCATTCGTCATGGCTGCCGAGAAGCGGAATGCGCTGGTCAAGGCCGGAGAGCATGATGGCGCGACTGGTCGCATTGATCGACTCGATCCGGCCCACCGTTCGCCGCGTGACCCCGATGCTGGCGGCCGCAGCCAGCACGATGATCAGCACGACAACGGCGATGCCCGCGGCCCGGATCTGCGTCATGAAGCCGTCGAGATCGCTGATGTCGCGGCCGACCAGCAACCGATCACCGTTCGATAGGGTCTCCGTAACGACTCGCGCCAACGAGGTTCCCGTGGAGAGCTGCGGCAGCGAGACCCGGAATTCGGTCCATCCCTGCCCGGCAGCCTCCGCCGGCCATTGCTTGAGATTTCCTGCAAACACCGCCGAGCCGGCGCCGGCCAACAGATAGACATGGTCAGCAAAGGCCTTGTCCGCGATGCGTTGCGCGATCAACGCAGTCAGGCCATCGCGGCCGGACCGCGCATAGGCATCGTCGAGGCTTGCCTGCTCGGTCATGATCGCGCGGTCGGACCTGTCGCGCACGTAGGACAGCGTCGACCAGTAGACATAGGCGAAGATGACGGACACGATCAGGCCGAAGATGCCGATGGCGATCAAGGCCAGGCGGAACGTCGATGACCTGAGGGTTTTAGCCAGGAGCACGGAGGCAGTACCCGATGCCGCGGATCGTGTGGATCAGCGGATAGGCTTGCTGGTCGTCGACCTTGCGGCGCACCCGTCCGACATAGACGTCGATGATGTTGGTCGAGGGATCGAAGTGCAGATCCCACACGTGCTGCAGCAGCATGGCGCGCGACACCACGCGGCCTTCGTTGCGCGCGAGATATTCGAGCAGCTGGAATTCCTTCGGCAGCAGCGGGATCTTGCGGCCGCGGCGGCTCGCCGTCCGCGCGATCAGATCGACCGCGAGATCGCCGACCCGCAGGATGGTCTCCTTGGCAACGGTCTCGCTGCGGCGACCGAGCGCCTCCAGGCGCGCAAGCAACTCGACAAAGGAGAACGGCTTAACCAGATAGTCGTCACCGCCGGCGCGCAAGCCGCGCACGCGGTCATCGACCTCGCCGAGCGCGCTGATGATCAGGAACGGCACTGCGATGCCGTCGTCGCGCATCTGACGCATCACCGTGATGCCGTCGATGTCGGGCAGCATGCGATCGATCGTGATCACGGCATAGTCGCGCGCCGCTCCCTGGCTCAGCGCCTCACGGCCGTTCGCAGCCAGATCCACGTCGTAGCCGCAGGTGGTGAGTTCCTCGACGAGCTGACCCGCGGTCTCCGGATCGTCCTCGACGACGAGAATGCGGCGGTGAGCTCCGGTCATCTTCTTGAACTCTCCGAGTTCTCAACCCCTCCGAGCGCCCCGCGACGGTCGCCGCCAGACTATCCCATTCCGGGGCTGGATGGAACGTCTGGCGACGGCCGCGACAACGGTGCGGATGGTTGGGCGATCACCAATAGTCCCCGCACACATTGACCCATTGCAGGCCGTAGGACGTCCATACCCTGCGGTAACAGCCGTCGTAGTAATTGGCATAGACGAAAGGTCCGCCGAAGAAGGCGAAGCGATGGAAGCGGTGGTGATGGAAAAAGCCGCCGTGATGGAAGAAGCGTCCGCCGTGGAATCCGGCGCCAGCGAACCGCGGCCCGAACGCCGGTGCACCGGCAAAGCGCGCGCCGCCGAAATGGCCGCCGGCAAAATGCCCGCCGCCGCCCATGGCAGCGAACGCCATGCCGCCACCACGCATACCGCCAAAGCCGCCGCCGTGCATGCCGCCGAAGCCTCCGCCATGCATGCCGCCACCCATGGCGCCAGCAAAGCCACCACCGTGGCCGCCACCGAAACCGCCGCCGCCATGCCCGCCACCACCGCCGCCGCCTCTGGCAAGGGCCGCGGGTGCGAGCGCAACGCTGACAGCGAGCGTCGCCGCCGTGAGACACGTGAGAAGCCTGTTCTTCATGAAATCCTCCCTGATTGGGACCGCGGCGAACCTCGTATCGCCGCACACGAGCAAGATCAGAAGACGCAAGCGCGAGCCCGACTTCAACTGACAAATGCGCCAGATTCTGACGCCGGATTTAGGATTGGCGAGCGCACCTGCATGCGCAGCAAGTGACCGGATTGCGGGCCCCGACTGCGTTGGCCGAGATCGACGGACATTTGGCTGGAATCAACGGATAGCGTGCGTTGAATCGATCCCCCCGATTTCTTAATCCGGCACTCATCCAAGAAACGACGTCGTCGTAGCGGGATTGCAGATCCGGTTCACAATTTGTCGATTACCGGGCCTCCTCGTCGCGCCGGCCGTAACGCATCCGCGATGCAATCGTCTTTCACCCGGCTTCCCTCAGAGCCGGGACGACGAGTACTGACTTCCAGCAAGGAGCTTTCGATGAGCGACGAGACCAAGAAACCGTTCCTGACCCACGCCTCCGGCGCACCGGTTGCCGATAATGTGAACATCATGACGGCGGGGCCGCGTGGGCCGGCGCTGCTGCAGGACGTCTGGCTGATCGAAAAGCTCGCGCATTTTCACCGCGAAGTGATCCCGGAGCGGCGCATGCACGCCAAGGGCGCCGGCGCGCACGGCACTTTCACCGTCACCCATGACATCACCCGCTACACCAAGGCCAGCATCTTCTCGGGGATCGGCAAGCAGACGCCGATGTTCGCGCGGTTCTCGACCGTTGCCGGCGAGCGCGGCGCGGCCGATGCCGAGCGCGACATCCGCGGCTTCGCACTGAAATTCTACACCGATGAAGGCAATTTGGACGTGGTCGGCAACAACACGCCGGTGTTCTTCTTCCGCGATCCCCTACGCTTCATCGACCTCAACCACGCGATCAAGCGGCATCCGCGCACGGGCGTGCGCGATCCCGACATGAGCTGGGATTTCTGGACGCTGCTGCCGGAAGCGCTGCACCAGGTCACCATCGTGATGAGCGAGCGCGGTATCCCCAGGAGCTTTCGCCACCAGCACGGCTTCGGCAGCCATACCTACAGCATGATCAACGCCGGCAACGAGCGCGTCTGGGTGAAATTTCACTTCCGCACGCGGCAGGGTGTCCAGAATCTGACCGATGCCGAGGCCGAGGCGTTGGTCGGCAAGGACCGCGAGAGCCACCAGCGCGATCTCTTCAACAGCATCGAGCGCGGCGATTTTCCGCGCTGGACGCTGTTCATCCAGGTGATGACGGATGCGCAAGCCAAGGCTTTCAGGTTCAATCCGTTCGACCTGACCAAGGTCTGGCCGAAGGCGGATTATCCGCTGATCGAAGTCGGGTACTTCGAGCTCAACCGCAACCCGGAAAACTTCTTCGCCGAAGTCGAACAGGCGGCGTTCACGCCGGCCAATGTCGTGCCCGGCATCGGCTATTCGCCCGACAAGATGCTGCAGGCCCGCCTGTTCTCCTATGGCGACGCGCAGCGCTACCGGCTCGGCGTCAACCATCACCAGATTCCGGTGAATGCGCCGAAATGTCCGTTCCACAGCTATCACCGCGACGGCGCGATGCGCACCGACGGCAATCTGGGCGCGACGCTGACCTATTGGCCGAACAGCCATGGCGAGTGGACCGACCAGCCGCAGCTGAACGAACCGCCGCTCGAACTCTCAGGCGCTGCTGCGCATTGGGATCATCGGGTGGACGACGACCACTGGCAGCAGCCAGGCGATCTGTTCCGCAAGATGAATGCCGCGCAAAGGCAGGCGCTGCTCGACAACACCGCCCGTCAGGTCGGCCAGGCATCGAAGCATATCCAGGAGCGGCATGTCGCAAATTGCAGCAAGGCCGATCCGGCCTACGGCAAGGGCGTTGCGGAGGCGCTGGCCAGGTTCGCTGAAGGAAAGCTGTAACGGAAATGAGGCGCGGCGGGCTCGGCCTACCGCCCTCCTCTGCGGCTCAGGTCGGCTTGCCGCGCCCGCTCTTCTCGGCGGCGCGGCGCAGCGCGTCGGCGAGCGCGCCGCCGCTGGACTGCTCCTGCGGACGGCGCGGCGCGGATGAGGTCATCTTGGCCGAGCCGCGTGAGAAATCGCGCGACGGACCCGCATTGTCCTTCTTCGGCCCGACCTCGTCGTCAAGCCGCAGCGTCAGCGCGATGCGCTTGCGCGCGACCTCGACGTCCAGCACCTTGACCTTGACGATATCGCCCGGCTTCACCACCTCGCGCGGGTCCTTGATGAAATTCCGCGACATCGCCGAGATGTGCACCAGCCCATCCTGATGCACGCCGATATCGACGAAGGCGCCGAAGGCGGCAACGTTGGTCACGGTGCCCTCGAGGATCATGCCCATCTTGAGGTCCTTGACCTCCTCGACACCGTCCTTGAACACCGCCGCCTTGAACGCCGGACGCGGGTCGCGGCCGGGCTTTTCCAGCTCGCGCAGAATGTCGGTGACGGTGGGCAGACCGAAGGTGTCGTCGACGAAGGATTGCGGCTTGAGCCCTCGCACCATATCGGCGTTACCGATCAGCGCCTTGATGTCGCTCTTGGTCGCCTCGAGAATGCGGCGCACCACCGGATAGGCTTCCGGATGCACGCCGGATGAATCGAGCGGGTCCTCGCCATTGCTGATGCGCAGGAAGCCTGCGCACTGCTCGAACGCCTTCGGCCCGAGTCGCGGCACGTCCTTCAGCGCCTTGCGCGACTTGAACGGGCCGTTGGCATCGCGGTGCTGCACGATGCTTTGCGCCAGTCCGGCGCCGATGCCCGACACACGCGAGAGCAGCGGCACCGAGGCGGTATTGGCGTCGACACCGACCGCGTTCACGCAGTCTTCCACCACGGCATCGAGCGAGCGCGCGAGCTTGGCCTCGCCGAGATCGTGCTGGTACTGGCCGACGCCGATCGCCTTCGGATCGATCTTGACCAGTTCGGCCAGCGGGTCCTGCAGGCGCCGCGCGATCGAGACCGCGCCGCGAATGGTGACGTCGAGATCGGGCAATTCGTTCGAGGCAAAGGCGGAGGCCGAATAGACCGACGCGCCGGCTTCGGAGACCACGATCTTGGTCATCTTGCGCTCGGGCAGCCGCTTCACGAGCTCGGTCGCCAGCTTGTCGGTCTCGCGTGAGGCGGTGCCGTTGCCGATCGCGATCAGCTCGACGCCATGCTCGATCGCGAGCTTGCCAAGGATGGCGAGCGACTCGTCCCAGCGCCGCTGCGGCTCGTGCGGATAGATTGCCGTATGCGCCACCACCTTGCCGGTCGCATCGATCACCGCAACCTTGACGCCGGTGCGATAGCCGGGATCGAGCCCCATGGTGGCGCGCGGGCCGGCCGGCGCCGCCAGCAAGAGGTCGCGCAGGTTCGAGGCGAACACGCGCACCGCTTCGGTCTCGGCCGCGGTCCACAGCCGCATCCGCAAATCGATGTTGAGATGGATCTGGATCTTGGTGCGCCAGGCCCAGCGCACCGTCTCCGTCAGCCACTTGTCGCCCTTGCGGCCCTGGTTGGAGATCGCAAAGCGGTTCATGATCCTGAGCTCGTAGAGGCCGGGCACGCCGACCACGGGCTCCTGCGCCTCCGGCTTGATCGCGAGGTCGAGGATCTCCTCCTTCTCGCCGCGGAACAGCGCCAGGATGCGGTGCGACGGCAGCTTCGGCAGCGGCTCGGAGAAATCGAAATAGTCCTTGAACTTTTCGCCTTCGGTTTTCTTGCCGGTGCGGACGGTCGAGGCCATGATGCCGTTCGACCACATCTCCTCGCGCAGTGCGCCGATCAGGTCGGCGTCCTCGGCGAAACGTTCGACCAGGATGGCGCGCGCGCCGTCCAGCGCCGCGGCGACGTCGGCGACCTGCTTCTCGGCGTTGACGAAGGGCGCGGCAACCTCGTTGGGGTCGTTCTGCGGCTGCGTCAGAAGCTGATCGGCGAGCGGCTCGAGCCCGGCTTCCTTGGCGATCTCGGCCTTGGTGCGGCGCTTCGGCTTGTACGGCAGATAGATGTCTTCCAAACGGCCCTTGCTGTCGGCCGCCATGATCTGGGCTTCCAGCGCGGCATCGAGCTTGCCCTGCTCGCGGATCGAATTGAGCACCGCGGTGCGGCGTTCCTCGAGCTCGCGCAAGTACGTCAGCCGTTCTTCCAGCGTGCGCAGCTGCGCATCATCGAGCGCGCCGGTGAGCTCCTTGCGGTATCGCGCGATGAACGGCACCGTGGCGCCGCCGTCGAGCAGCGTCACCGCCGCTTCGACCTGCTCGTCGCGAACCCCCAGCTCCTGCGCAATCTGATGATGAATCTTTGCCACGCCTGTCTCTCTGATTCCGTTGCACCGCCAAATCACGACGGCGCGGACGCCGCTTATGGACCATCCCGGAATGATTCATCAAGGCGCGCTGTGGATCAAATTTGGCGCTCCCTGCGTGCTATTTCTGGGATGTGGGTCGCCCGCGGCTTGACAAATAGATGCGCGCCGCATTGCCACCGAAAATCGCAGCTCTCACGTCACTTGACAAATCAGCCAGCAGGCTCTCGGCTGCCGCGAACCAGTGCGCATAGCCGCCGGCGAGATTGACGACGGGCCAGTCGCTGCCCCACAGCAGGCGCTGCGGCCCGAAGCATGCCAGTGCATGATCCACCGCCTCGCGCAGATCGGCGACCTGCCAATTCGGCGCCGCCTCGGTCGCTAGGCCCGACAGCTTGCAGACGACGTTGGCTCGCGCGGCAAGGCGCGCGATGTCGTCCTTCCAGGCCGCAATGTCGCCGGTGGCGAGCCGCGGCTTGCCGAAATGGTCGAGCACGAATTGCAGGTCCGGATGGCGATCGACCACCTGAGCGAGCCGCGGCAGATGGCGCGGCAACACCAGCGCATCGAACACGAGGTCGTGCCGCACCATGGCCTCGAGCGGCGCCGCCAGTTCAGGGCGCAGCAGCCAGTCGTCATCGGCGATGTCCTGCGCCATCGGCCGCAGGCCGACCAGCAGTTCGCGTTCGGCGATTGCATCGACCCGGTCCGCGGCATCGGGCGCATCGAAATCGATCCAGCCGACCACGCCGCGCACCAGTTCCGAGCTCTTGGCGACGTCGAGCATGAATGCCGTCTCCGCCTCGGTCGGTGCGGCCTGCACCAGGATCGTGCCCTCGATCGCGGCCGCGGCGAGATGCGGCATCAGGTCGGCCAGGCCGAAGTCGCGATAGATCGGCCCGCGCGCGGGCGTCAGCCAGCCGTAATCGGCGCGCGCCAGGGTCCAGACATGGTGATGGGCATCGATCCGCATCATGCCGGCACCGGCGCATGCTGTTCGAGCAGACCTTCGGCCTTCAGGTCGCGCCACAGCGCGGCAGGGACCGAGGCCGAGAGCGCGGCGGCATTGCGCTCGACCTCCTGCGGTGTCTGCGCGCCGAGCACGAGGCTTGCGACCGCCGGATGGCCGAGCGCGAAATGCAGCGCCGCAGTCGGCAGCGCCACGCCATGGGCGCGGCAGACGCGCTCGATCGCCGCGACCTTCTGCATCACGTCGGGTGGCGCGTCCTTATAATTGTACTTGGCGCCCGCCACCGCACCGGTCGCCAGGATACCGGAATTGAACACGCCGCCGAGCATCATGCCGATGCCCTGCTTCTCCGCCAGTGGCAGGAACTCGGCGAGCGCCGGCTGTTCCAGCAGCGAGTAGCGGCCCGCGAGCAGCATGGTGTCGAACGTTCCGGCCCTGGCGAAGCGCACGCACATCTCGGCCTCGTTGACGCCGATCCCGATGCCCTTGACCACGCGCTCGGCGCGCAGTCTGTCGAGCGCGACATAGGCGCCTTCCATCGCCTCGCGGAACCGGGCTTCGATCGCATCGGCGCCATGGGTCCAGACGTCGACGTCGTGAATCAAGAGCAAGTCGATATGATCGGTGCCGAGCCGCAGCAGCGACTGCTCCACCGAGCGCATGGTGCCGTCATAGGAATAGTCGACCACCGCACGATGCGGCTGGCCGCCGACGAAGTTCGAGCCGTCGCCGCGGCCGTGAAACGGGTCCATCCAGCGCCCGACCTTGGTGCAGACGACGATGTCGTCGCGCGCCACGCGGCGCAGCGCAGTGCCGCAGCGATGTTCGGCGAGGCCATGGCCGTAGAGCGGCGAGGAATCGAGCAGGTTCACGCCCAGCGCAAACGCCCGCTCCATCGCGGCGATTGCAGCCGTGTCGTCGAGCCGCGCAAAGAGATCGCCGAGCGGTGCGGTGCCGAAACCGAGAATGGAGACGTCGAGCCCGGTGCGGCCGAGCCTCCGGCGCGGCAGCGCCGGGGAACCTGGATCGGAGTATTGTTGCTGGGTCATTGGCGTGTCCTGCCCACTACGCTTCTTGTTGGTCGGTGCGGCGAGACTAGCGCCGGCGACATAGAAGGTGAAGATGCCCCACGGACGGCGTGACGATGAAAGCTTCGTGTCATCGCGCTCTGCACGCCACAATGCCTTGCGAAGTGCGCGGCGGCGCAAATGGGCTCGTTGCCTCACGATACAAAATGGGCTATGGGAACGCTCCGCAATTCATTGCAGGAGGCGACGATGATCAGGCTAGCGCGCTTCCCGGGTTTACCGCGCGATTTTTGATGCGCGTCCCGGGAGCTCAATCCCGGGCAAGACTCTAACGCTCCATCCCAATCGATCCGAATCTGCTGCGCCGCGGGCGCGGAACCATTGTCATGACATCCAGTGTTCTGGCGTTCCCCCGACGGGACGCCGCAGGCTTCGCGCTGCCCGAACGGCAGCTGCGCAGATACCATCCACATGTGCAGGCCAAGGTGCGTGCGCTCGCGATGCAGCATGCGCGCATCGCGGACCTTGCCGTAAGCTTTCCTGGGCTGCTGTTCGCGCTGGCGGTCCCGCGGGCTGGACGAGACTCCAAGCTCGCGCTCGCGCATGTTATCGACGGCCGCTCCCTTGCGAAGGCAGCAGCCGCTGCAGGCATACCGCTCTGGCTGCGCAATTTGCCGCCGGAAGCATTCATTTTTCCGATCGCAGGATTGCCCGACGACGAGGTGTTTCGCCGCCAGATCGCGAACCATCTGCCGCCATCAGCAAAGCTGTCGCCGATCTGGCTGCAAGCCGTTACCGAACTTGCGGGGCTCGCACACTCGCCTGCTGCCGCCTGGATCGCGCGCGAGCTGATCCGCGCGCCGCGGTTCGTCAACCCGGCCGGGCTGCGGCTGGTCGGCCTGTGGGCGTGGTTCTCAACCCAACCCTCAACGCTCGGCCATACGCTGATCGACCGAACATGGGCGCCTGCCATGCGTCTCGACACCGCGCGCGCCGCCGCAAACGACTGGCGAACGCTGCTCTCGCTACACCTCAACCTCGGCTCGCAGCCGATTGCCGACATGTGGCTGCAGGCGGGGCGTGTCGCCGGCTACGACTTCGTGCCCTTGACCTCGACCGCTGATATCGCAGAGGAGGCAGAGGCAATGCAGAATTGCCTCCGCACCTACGGCTACAACCTCGCACACAATCGATCGCGACTCTGGAGCATCAGACAGCATGGCAGGCGCGTCGCCACACTCAAGGTGGCGACCCGGTATCGCGATCCCTTGCCGAGCATCGTCGAGCTCAAGGGCAGGCGCAACGGCGAGATGCCAGCCGAATTGTGGTGGGCGGCACGCCAGTGGCTGCACATGCACGACCTGTCGCGGGTCGACATGGCGCAGCGCATCTGGGGCACGGTGCCGCTGGACCGTGGGACCTGGCGCGCGCTCTGGCGGCCCTACTGGCTCGCCAAGCGCCGTATCCCGGAATGGCTGCCGATCGCACCGTCACGCGACGCGCTGGAAGACCTTTGACGTTGGCGGAGGTCTGGCGATGCGTTCCGCCCCTCCCGCGGAGGTGGGGCGAAGTCAGCGGCCCCAGGTCACGTGCTCAGTTCATCGGCAAGAACCCGCTCGGCAACGTTGTCGACCACCACGGGGCTTTCGAAATAGGTCACCGTCGGATCGGCGCCGTACTTTTCGCGGGCGCGGGCGCGCCACGCGTCGGTGTACAAAGCTTCCGCCTCGCTCCGCGAGTTCCAGAAATAGATACCGCCAGCCATCATGCCGTCTTCGGACAGCACATAGGTCTTGCGAAACAATCCCTGTACGCCGCGATAGATCGGCGCGGTGCTGAGGAAGATGGCGCGCGCTTCCTCGCGGGTGATCGGCTTGGGCAATTTGAAAGACGTGACGGCGGTAATCATGCTGATCTCCCGAGGCATCATTCTTGACATGATTGTCAATCTTGACGATGATGTCAAGGATACTCAGGCGGAGCGAGTCGGATGGTGGGTGTACGTCAGTTCAACGAGGACGAGGTGATTGCGACGGCGCTAGGCGTGTTCTGGCGCAAGGGCCTGCACGACGCGACGATGCAGGACCTTGCCGCCGCCACCGGCGTGCAGCGCGGCAGCCTCTACAACGCCTATGGCGACAAGGAAGCGATCTTCCTGCGCGCCTTCGATCAATATACCGGTCAATTCCTGGAAGCGGCCGGTCATGCGCTGGCTCACGCCGACACGACGATCGCTTTGCGAAATTTCTTCGACATGATCATCGTCAACATGACCGACGGCTCGCCGGCGCGCGGATGCCTGACGACACGCACCGCGCTCGATGCGGCGATCTCGAGCACCGAGGTGCGTCAGCGCGTGCAGGATGTGCTGGGCCGGCTCGAGCAACTGATCGGCAAGACCCTCAGCGCGGCTCCGGGCAGGCGCCGCGCGGCGGACACCAACCGGCTGGCGCGGGTCTTCGTGACCTTCACGCGCGGCCTCGCCGTGATGGAGCGCGCCGGCTACAGCCGCAAGCAGCTAAAGGAATCGGCTGCGACCTTCGTCGACGCGGTGATGGGCGCCTGAGGGAGATTTGTCAGGTCAGCGTTTTGGGAGGAAACATCATGCCGGATCGAAAGGGTGGCTGCCTGTGCGGCGCCGTGCGCTACGAATTGAAGGCCGAACTGCGCGGGATCGCAATCTGTCACTGCACGCATTGCCGGCGGCAGAGCGGCAGCCTGTTCTCGCTCAATGTCGTGGTCCGCGAGACCGAGTATCAGCAATCCGGCGAGACCGCGGTCTTCGTCGACAGGGGTGACAGCGGTCACCCGGTCGAGCGCCATTTCTGCGGCGGCTGCGGCTCGCCGATCCTGGCGAAGACCGCGCTGATGCCGGGCAAGGTCGTGGTCAAGGCCGGCACGCTCGACAGCACCGACGGCCTGCGGCCGCAGATCGAAATCTACACCGACCACGCCGCCGCATGGCTCGCGCCGGTCGCAGGTACTACGCGCTTTGCGCAGAATGCGTGACGGCGTAGCGGCGATCAGCGCGGCGGCTTGCGCGACCAGGCACTGACGAAGGTCGGCAGCGCGAAGACGCCCTGCATGCCGACCACTTCGGTGCGCAGACGCTCGGCAAAACTATCCAGTGCCAGCTCCGCCTCGGTAGCGACGCCGAGCTTGACGATATGCGGCTGGTTGCTGCGCAGGCCGCTCGCCATATAGTCGTAACCGTCGAAATCCATGCCGCCTCCCACCGGCGCAAACAGGCTCATGCGCGGCGCGGGAAGCCCGGCCGCGACGAAGGCGCCGTGCAACGACAATCCCATCCGGTTGTTCAGCCCGGCGCGGTGGAACATCTCTTTCACAGTGCCCCATGCCTGCGACAGCAGCGGCGATGGCGGATTGGCGATCGGCCCCTCACCCCAGTCGAGATCCTGAAACGCCACGATGCCGCCAGGCTTGACGTGGGCGAGCAATTGTCGAACCAGCGCCGCGGGATCCTTGACATAGATCAGCACGAGCCGGCCGACGACCGCATCGAAATCCCGCTCCAGCTCGATCGTGTTGATGTCGCCGACCCGGAATGACACCTGGCGCAGGCCGAGCGAGCGCGCGGTGGCCGCCGCCTCGTCGACGATGGCGGGATTGCTGTCGACGCCGACGACCGTCCCGCTCTCGCCGACCAGGCTTGCGGCGATGAAGGACACGTTGCCGGCGCCGCTGCCGACGTCGAGCACCTTCATGCCCGGCGCGAGCCCGGCCTCCTTCAGAAGCTGCCATGTCGACGCATCGTAGAGCTGCGACTGGCGCTTGAGCCTGTCGGTCTCCGCGGTCGAGCGCCCCATCACGTAGTTCGGATCGTAGCCGGACGTCTCTTGCATGGATGGCCCCGTCTTCGGTTCGTGGATCTGATGTGCCGGCTCGCGCCCGCGCTCACCGCGACGGCAGGCCCGACAGGAAGGCTTGCAGGTCTGCCGCGAAGCGCTGTTCGAACGCGATGGCGCGGTGGGGTGAATGGCCGCATCCCTCATAGCGAACGATGTCGGCACGCGGATTGCCATACGCGAGGCGCGCCTCGTGATCCCTGAGAAAAGCCGCGCCACATCCCGGATCGGCCTGGACAATCCTGACCGGACACAGGAACTCCCGCTCGGTCGGGATCGCCGCCAGGACGGCGCCCGCAACGTTTCCGTCGGCCCAGCACCGCCCGTCCTGCCGCTGCAGCGCAGAGGCGTGACTGAGCAGATGACGTGGGCCGTAATGATCGCGTCCGATTCCGCCCATCGGCGTCGGAGAGTCGGAAACGAACGCAAGATACGTGCCGAGCGGTGCGCGCGCTTGCTGCCACGCAGCCTGACGCGCGCTGGCGATGGAAAACAGCTTTGGGAAGGCCGATTTCTCCCACTCCCCCGGCTGCCCGAGATACCACGGCGGATCCTCGAGCAAGGCTGCGCGCACATTGGCGTCACCGCTCTGCGCCAGCACGCCCGCAACGCAGCCGCCGAGCGAGTGGCCGACAATCACCGCCGGACGCCCGATTGCGGCCAACGCGGTCTTTGCATCCGAAACGTAGGCAGCGAGATCATAGTCCGGGGCACGATCCGAGTGCCCGTGGCCGCGGAAATCCAGGGTCCAGATCCGACATCGATCCTTCAGCCGGCCGGCGATTTCCTGCCAGGTGTCCCGGCTCAGCGACAGGCCGTGCAGGAACAGGATCGGTTCGCCGTCCGTCGGGCCATGGACGGATGCGGCAAGCCTGATGCCGTGATTGTCGAGCGCGATATCGGTCACCGAACATCTCCGTTACGAAATACGATCAACACCACGCATCGGCCGGCTCGTATGCAGCCCGGCACGACACGCGAACGGCAGTCTCAGCGTCCGATCTGCCGGAACTTGTCGGAGAGGCCGTCGAGATAGCCGACCCAGGTCGAATTGATCGGCTGGTGCTCGATCAGCGCGTGAAAGCGGATCATCATGCAGATCAGGAACAGCGGCTGGATGAATGCGGCACGCACCGTCACAGCCAGCAGGGCCGCGATGAACACGGTGACGATGGCGCCATACTCCCTGACCGCCTCCGGCAACCAGACCGTCACGAGCCCGGCGGGAACCAGCAGCAGCAGGCAAAGCAGGATGCTCAGGATCCGTTCGACGATGACCATCCAGACCGACGTGGTCAGGATCGGCTTGGCGTTCTGGCAATAATAGACCAGCCCGTCCTGGATGTTGCGCTTGGGATCGTCGCCGCCGCGCGCCAGATCGTAGGACAGCACCACCTTGTCCAGATAGCGCGTCGCTGCCGACAGGATGGTGTTGAGCAGGCCGACGATCGCCTTCATGCCGGGCGCCGGCAGCCAATCGCCAAGCGTATCGAGCGCATTGTGAAACGCGCGCAGCACGGCGCGGATCAGCGCATTGAGCCCGAACAGGACCGCGACCTCGCCAAACCGGTCCATCACGATCCGACGGCCATAGGCAAACTGCCCTTCGGTGCCGTTGCCGATGCGGCCATGCGTGATCAGTTCGGTCAGCACGGCGACGTGGCCGCAGGCAATCATGTGCAACGTGTAGCGCAGGATGGCACCCCAGATCCATCCGCCGAGCAGCAGGGTGCCGAGCAGCCAGCAATAGCCGAACACGCTGGCGACATGGGTGCCGAGCCACACCGCGCCGCCCACAACGACAAAGGCAAACACCGCGCACACCGCGGCAAAGCCCAGCAGCACGCCCCATCGCGCCAGCGCATAAGGCAGGGTCTCGAGCAGCAGCTTCAGCGCGGTGCCAAGACCGTGATCGCGCACCAGCAGCGGATAGGAATGCGATGGTTCTTGAGACGACTCCTGCGACGATCCTTGCGCCGATCCTTGCGACTGCCCCGCGGCGCGCCATTCGCCAGAACGACCGCCGCCATTGCTCAGACTCATGTCAGACACGTGTTGCTCTCTTCGTTGCCGTCGAACGACGTCCGGCGATGGCAGTCGTTGGCTAAATCAGTTGGTAGCGTTGCTGCCTGGCATCACAGCGCCAACACCTCCGGGGCTGGCAGAGGGTTGGTCCGTTGGCGCTGTGAGCCGGCACAGCCGCGACATCGATCAGGGAGGAGCGCCGATGTCGCGGCCAGCGATCATTGACCGGCGGCCGGCAGCTCGGCGTAGTTGCCGTCCTTGTCGCGCCGGTACACGACGTAGTCGATCAGGGTGATGTCGCCCTTCGGCGTGTAGCTGATGTTGCCGAGCACGGTGTCCCAGCTTCCGGCCTTGATGGCCGCCGCGACCTTCTTGGCGTCGGTGGTCTGGGCGCGGGTGACGGCCTGGCTCCAGATCTGGAACGCGGCATAGCTGTAGAGCGTGTAGCCGTCCGGATCGATGCCCTTGTCCTTGAACTTCTTCAAGGTCGCGGCCGCGGTCACCTTCTTGCGCGGATCCGGCGAGAAGGTGAACAGCGAGCCCTCGGCAAGCGGCCCCGCGATCGCGGCGAACTGCTTGTCGACCAACGCGTCGCCGCCCATCAGCACGGCATTGACGCCCTGCTCGCGCATCTGGCGCAGGATCAACGCAGCTTCGGCGTAGTAGCCGCCGACATAGACGAAATCGATCGATTCCTTCTTGAAGCGGGACACCAGCGCGGCAAAGTCCTTGTCGCCCTTGGTGTAGGCCTCATAGAGCTTTTCCTTCACGCCCGCCGCGTTGATGGCGTTCTTGGTCTCGTCGGCAAGACCTTTGCCGTAGGTCGTCTTGTCGTGGATGATCGCGACGTTCTTGGTCTTGTAGTTCTTGATGATATAGGCGGCCGCGACCATGCCCTGCTGGTCGTCCCGGCCGCAGACGCGGAACGTGTTCCACAACCCGCGTTCGGTGAACAGCGGGTTGGTCGAGCCGGGCGTGATTTCCAGCACGTTGCCCTCGGCGTAGGCGTCAGAGGCGGGAATCGAGGTCGACGAGCAGAAGTGCCCGACGACGAACGGAATTCTCGCGCCCGCCATCTTCTCGGCAACCGACACCGCCTGCTTCGGATCGCAGGCGTCGTCGCCGACTTCCAGCTTCAGCTTCTTGCCGAGCACGCCGCCGGCCGCATTGATATCGGCAATCGCGAGATCGGCGCCGTTCTTGAACTGCTGGCCGAAGCTCGCCTCCGAGCCGGTCATCGGCCCAACCACGGCAACACTGATATCCTGCGCCATGGCAGCGCCGGACAAGGCCAGGCTCGCGCCAAGCGCAAGACAATATCCTCGAAGTGCAGACTTCATCACATTCTCCTCGATGGTCTCAAGTCGCCTCAATGCATCGCAATCGACTCAACTCGCCGGCTGCGACGGTCACCGGGGGCTGCCTTGTATGCGCGCGATGGCCGGCAGGCTCGGACTGGGGCGACGGGGGATTGGACATATGCGACAACGGGCAACAATGTGAAACACGTTGCCGTGCATTGGTGCTCAAATCGCACAAGAAGCCATCCATCTCGTGTGCGTGACAGCACATCACGGCCGCACCAGCGGCTCGGACTGTTCCGGCTTGACGCCGGCCCCGACCGGTGCGGTAGGCTCGACAGCGCCCTTCAACTCGATCTCGTAGTAGCCGCCGATCTTGATCGCGCCCCATTGAGTCGAGACAGCCAGATTAATGCGTTGTCGCGCCGGCAGATCGGCATCGGTGTGCCGGTGGGCGATGGTGCCCTGAGACAGCAATTCGATGTGGGACAGCCGAACGCCGTCCGCGTTCCAGAAGTCGAAGTTGAGATGCTGCGGCAGCGGACGGCCGAACACGCCCATCTCCTTGAAGGCGAGCTCGACATCGACATGGCCCGGACCCGCCATGAACGTGTAGTAATGGCCGCGGACATCATTTGTGATGTTGGCGCGATTGATACCGACGCCGAGCACCGTCGGACGATGCGGATCAGTGGACTGTGCCGATGCGGCGCCGATCAACGCGCCAGCCCAGAGAAGCAGGCAGAGCGCCGGCTTCATGACCGTCTCGAGCCCGCAGGCATTCGGCCGTTCACTGCACGGGGGACAGGGAACGCGCTTCATCGCGGTCATCCGAGAACAGCAGGGGCGTCGACCGCATGTCCGCGCCGAGATACGCCTCACCGGCCATCTGATAGTTGGCCGGCGCCAAAGCGAGGTGCTGGACTGCGGCATGGACATCGCGCACGCAACGCTCGAGCCCACAACTCACGTCGACGGACGCCGAGCCGCCGGCACCGAACATCAGCTCGGTCGCCTGCTTGGCCGCGTTCGCCGCGTGGGTCGATGCCAGCCACAGCTTGGCGCGCTCGGCAACGCTGAGTGCCTTGCCGGCACTGACCGCCTGCCACGCTTCTCCCAGCGTCTCGTAGAGGAAAGCCCGTCCCGAGCCCAGCAAGGCCTCGGCGCGTCCGAGATCAGCCTGCACCAGCGAATCCTCGCGGAGCAGCTTGCGCGAGCGCGACGCGATCTTTCGTCCGACGAGCCCGACCAGGATGTCGATGGCGTGGCGGGCGATGCCGAGCGGCACGGCCGCAAGCGCCGCCCCGAACAACGCGATGGTCGGAAACGCATAGAGCGGCCCCTGCTCCACCGGCGGTTCGCGAAACGAGAGCGACCGCGCGGACGGCACGAAGGCATCCGCGATCGCATAGTCATGGCTGCCGGTGCCGCGCAGCCCGATGCTGTGCCAGGTATCGAGGATCTCGCATTGCGCGGTCGGAAACAGCATGAAGCGCATCAGGGGAGTGCCATCAGGGTGCAAGCGCGGCTGATCCCCGTCGACGATCCGGCAATTGCCGATCATCCAGCCGGAGTGCTGACAGCCGCTTCCGAGCGGCCAGCGGCCCGTGACGCGATAGCCGCCCTCGACGACCCCAGCTGTGCCGAACGGCCGCAAGGCTCCCGCGGTGCGAACCAGCGGGTCGCTACCGTAGATCTCGCGCGCGGCATCCTTCCCAAGATAGCCGCCGAACACGCCATAGATGCCGCCGATGGCCATGCACCAGCCTGCGGCACCATCGGCGCGCGAGATCTCCTCGACCACCCGAACGAGGGTCATCGGGTCGGCCTCCTCGCCGCCGATGGCGCGCGGAATCCAGAGCCGGAAGAGGCCTGCCTGCGCCATCGCCTCGACCAGCGGAACGGCTAGCCGCCGCGATCGCTCACTCTCCTGTGCGGATGCCTGAACCAGCGGCGCGAGCGCCGCGGCGGCATCGACGAAGGATGATCGGATGGTGTCAGTCATGGCTGCCTCGCTGCATCGCTGAATCCCCCGCGCAAGGTAATCCGCGGGGGCCGCCTTTTAAGCGCCTCGGCGATGCGAGGCTCGGACAGATGCGACAGCGATTGGGACGCATGCGACATCACACGACATTGTTCGCCTTCATTGCGTGCTGCTCGCCTGCGCTAATTCGGATTCGGCACGAAGATGACAATCTTCAGATCTCGCGACGGCGTGAAGTTCGTGTGCCGGACTTCGAAGCGGGTCGGTCCGGTCTTCTTGACGCCTTCGGCGCAGAAGCTGACAAAATTGTTGGGCTCGCCCTTGTCGACGGTGAGGTGAAAGTCACCGATCGGCGCCGCCCAATTGGCGCCGGTCGAGAGCACATAGGCAATCGACCGTTCGCTGAACGGGGGATAGGGAGCGCGCCTCGTCGCACGCGCCCGCTCAAGGCTGCGGATCAGGTCGTCGTCGATGCAGTATGACGCGAGAAACGCCGGCGCTTCGGGATTGCTGCGCCAGTTATCGGCACCGATGATGGTCTGCACGGAGCCGCCAACGCTCGGACGATAGGTCTGCTCGAATGTGATTTGCCGGCCGGCAGGGAAGGTCTGCGTCCAGGTATAGGCCGAGCGCAACGTCCAGGTCGGCACCAGATGATCCTGCATCGGACCACCCGAGCCGTAGGTCTCGATCGCGCCGACACCGAGCTTGACGAGCTCGGGCCAGTTCGATTTCGGAAGTTTGTCGAGCAGCTCGCCGGCGGGGCCCCTGATCGGCATCAGCGGAATGCCGAGCTTGCGCAGCAGCGCCGTCTGATCCGCCTCGTTCGCGAGCGCCGTCTGTTCGAGATGTGGCGAGGCCGCCTTGCCGTCGACCGTGACGTGGAAATCGAAGATGTTTTCGGGATCGTCGGTCGGCAGGCCAATATTCTCGTCGCTCTCCTTGCCGGCGATATCGGGCATCGGAAACGCGATCATGATCGTCTTGTCCGCGGCCGAGGTGTTGAGGAATCGGTAGACGATCCGGATCTGCTTCTCGGAGATGAACAGGTCCTCGGAGCGCATCACGATATCAGGGTCGTGCTTGAACCGAAGTCCGCCCGTTTCGAGCGCGGCGGACGTGTCGTTCGCCCGCGCGCACCAGGGCATCAGCATGGCAAGCAGGACTAGAAAAGCCCCTTTGGCTATCGGTGGCATGGTCATTCCCTTCTCTCTTGATTGGAGGAGCAAACTCGCGGCAGTCAGTCGCATCCGTCCTTGACCGGGAAGAAATCGGAGACGTCGACGTGCGTCGTCTCGATCGGCAGCACGACCCAACTGTCCATCTCGAGATGACCGCAAAGCTTTACGACAGCGATCGATTTCCGGCCCTGCCAGGCCGTCACCATGAATCCGATCGGGACAGCACTGCGCTCGAAAACATGCAGCTTGGCAATACCGGCGGCAGCGCCGGCCGCAAGCGAGATCGTGATTTCTCCGGCGCTGGTGCCACCAGGCCGGATCGGCGATTGCCGCGGCGGTCCAAACGAGAGTTCGCTCCCGGCTGAGACCGCGACGGTCTGTTGGAACCCGTTTTCGATCCTGAGCACAGGTTTCGCACCCGCGGCCTCGGTGGCGATCGGCGCTATTCCCGCCAGAAGGCAGAACATCACTGATGCTGATCGAATGAACGAAACCGACATGAGCGCAATCCTACCTAAATGAGTGCGCGCAAAGCCGAACCGGTTCGCTGCGTCGTGATCTTTCTCCGAATCCAGTATCGATGCACGCGCACGCGCGCCGTCGCTGCGAACGATATTGAATGGCAAGTACTCTTCCTGTCGCGATCAGACGGAAGCTACCTTTTATGTGCTTCGCGGATGTGCGGCACGGACCGATGCGACACTGATTTGGACATATGCGACATCGGTCCACGACTTGAATCGAGTTTGTCTCCGCCTGTCGCATGGTCGTCCGACGGCAACGTTGTATGCAGGCCGGCCGCCCGTTAATGATCGCCCGCCTCGGACGCTCCTGTATCGTCGACGACCTTCATAAGGATGGACAAGCGGCATGCGTGGATCATATCGGCGGATATCCCGATCGCTCCTGTTGATCGGAGCAGCACTGATCGTGATGGCCGCTTCGACGCCCGCATCCGAAGTCGCGATCCGTTGGGACGCGAAAAACGCCTACCGCAAATGCGACGGCGCGATCGACGGCAGCATCGCCTGGCCGTCCGAACCAAAGGCGGCATGCGTCGCCATGCTGATGTGCGCGAATGAGAGCCCGCTGTCCGCGGAGCGTTATCAGCGATTGATCGAACAGATCCGGCGGGTGCCGGGCTGCGGCGAGCCGTAGACAGCGGCCGTAGCCCTAAGGCGCGCGTTCCGTCAGATGCGGCGCGGCGCGGTGCGAATGTCCGACGGCGTTGCACCGTAGCGCTGTCGAAACGTGCGGTTAAAGTAGGACAAGTCGCCGAACCCTGCCTCAAACGCAATGGTGCTGATGCTGCGGCCACTGCTGCGCGGATCGCTCAGCAAGCTGTGTGCGCGCACCAGCCGCCGGTCGAGCACAAATTCCGAAAATGTCGTCCCTTCGTCGGCAAACAGCCGCTGAATTTGGCGTGGCGTGATCTTCTGGCGCCTCGCCACAGCAGTCAGGCTGAGGCTGTATTCCCCTATCCTCTCGCCGACGTCAGCCTTGACCGCGGCCAGCCGCGCAGCAGCAAGGCCGCGCCCTTCTGCAACCACTTCCCCGTCCCCGGACGCGCCGATCACCAGCGCCGCAAGGTCGATCACATGGCTGACGACGAGATGTTGCAGCTCCGCGCTCGCCGATCGATAAAGATCGTCGATATCCCGGACATAGTGGGTCAGCAATCGCAACGCGTCGCTTGAGGGCGGCAGCGGACGCATCAGCGCGTCCTCGGGATTGGGCACCAATGGTATCAGCGCCTTGCGCGGCAGTCGCAGACTGATGAGGCGTGATGGCGACGGGTAGGTCATCGTCGCCGTCTCTGCGGTCGCCATCAGAATTGCCTCACCGGCGCCGATTGTCAGCTCCCGACCGCGGTGCGACACCAGCCGACTGCCACTGGCGCCAATCACCAGCAACAGATCGTCACAGCCATCGAGCAGTTCGCGCGTTCGCTCGACCCGCAGGTTGGCGAACGTCCAGAATCCGATCCCGAGCCCGTGCAGCGCAAGCACTCTGGCATCGCTATAGTAAGGGCTGTTGATCAGTGGCGCCGGATCGAGCTTCACCATCATGCGCCCGATCCGTTCGCGAAAATTTGTCAATCGCTCGCGCTCCGCCCAATCCGCGGTCGAGTAGCGAAAATCCGAGACATCCGGCGCGTTTGGCATCATCGGCTCTCTTGGTGCCGCGGCACGGCGCTCGCGGTCTGCGGCTGATTTGTGGCGGCTCCGCAACGCCCGGCTCGATTGTGCACGATGTCGTCTCCGTCCAAATGCATGTCGCATCAGTCCATGCGTCGCGCTTCCGAGACGCCTAAGGGTCGGCCGGCAAGTTGCCAAGGACATGCGGCTTAGGGATTTTCGGGCATGGGACAAGGGATGGCATCGAGTTCACCAACTGGAGGAGTGATGCTCGCATCGAACCTCTTGCGTATCAGCGTCGTCCTCTTTCTCGTCGGGCTTGTCCTCGGCATCGGTATGGGTGTGGCCCAGGATTTCACGCTGGCGCCGGCCCACGCGCATCTCAATCTGCTCGGATTCGTCGCATTGTTCCTTGCCGGGCTTTACTACCATGCGTTTCCTGCCGCGGCCACCGGTCCACTCGCCAGGATACAGGCCTGGCTCTCCGTGATCGGTGCCGTCACCTTTCCGATCGGTATTGCGGCCATCCGGATCGGCGGCCCGGCTTACGAGCCCGTCGTCGTCGTCGGTTCGCTCATCGTGTTCGTGGGAGCTGCCCTGTTTGCCTTGATCGTTTTTCGCGGCGGAGCACGCCGCGATGAGTTGGAATCGAAGATCGATGTCGGCTAGCGCATTCGTGGCGCCGCGCGAATATCCGATGGCGTTGCGCCGTAATGCCGGCGGAAGGTGCGGTTGAAGTAGGAGAGATCGCCAAACCCGACTTCGAACGCAATCGTGCCGATGGTGCTGCCGCTGTGGCGTGGATCGGTCAGCAGATGATGCGCACGCGCCAGGCGCTGACCGAGCACGAACTCCGAGAAGGTCGAACCTGCGCTTTCGAACAGCCTCTGGATATGGCGCGGCGTGAGTTTCATCCGGGCAGCCACCGCGGGCAGAGTGAGGTCGCCGTAGCTGAGATTGTCATTGATGTCGGCCTTGACCGCGGCAAGCCGCGCGGCGGCCAGCCCGCCGTCTTCGGCGGCAACCGCGGCATCCCGGTTCGCGCCGATGATCAGCGCGCCGAGATCGACCAGATGCTTGACGACGGCGCTACGCAGCTCGGGGGTCGCGAGCTGGTAGCTGTCGTCGAGCTCCCTGATATAGAGCGCGAGCAGGCGCATGGCTTCGGTGTTCGCCGGCAACGGACGGATCAGCATGTCTTCGGGATCGCGAACCAGCGGTGCGAGCGCCTTGCGCGGCAGCCTGAGGCCGACGAAGCGGCTCGGCGACATCGGGACAACCATGTTGCCGGCCTCCGCGCTCGACTGCAGCACGGCCTGCCCCGGGCTGAGTTCGATGTCGCGGCCGCGCTGCGAGGCACGGGTGTTGCCGCTCGTGATGATCGTCAGCACCAGGTCGTCGGTACCGTCGAGCAGTTCGCGCGGTCTTGCGATCTTGAGATTGCTGCACGCCCAGGATCCGATGCCGAGCCCGGACAATTCGCGCACATTCGCTTCCGCATGAAACGCGCCGTCGTCGAGCGGCTCGGGATCGAGCTTGACGATCATCCGCCCGATCTGCTCGCGAAAGATCGGCAAGCGATCTCGTTCGCCGAAATGGGCGGTCGAGAATCGAAACCCTGTGAAATCGCCCGACTGCATTGTCATAGGCTCGCCCTCATGGCGGCGGAGGTCGCCGTTGATATGCGGCTGATTTGTGGCGCCGCATACCGCGGCATGGGGGCCATGCAGCGCGGCTGTGAACGTGAACCTTTCACGGGTTCCGCCGATGCCTCGATCTGACAAGTGTCAAGCGTCCGCGCATAAGCATCGCAAATACGCGGGTCCGGCGCAGCGCGCGAAATTGCTCCGATCTCGATGGGTTTGTCGCGCCCGAATTCGCGGCCGGGACTAAGATCGTCCTCGCTCCGATAAGCTCGAAGACGGCCGTCCGCATTGGGGCAGGCATAATTTATAATTGACTGACCGGACGGTCAATAGTAATCCGATCGCAGGTCATGCGACCTCGGTCGTCAGAAACCGAGAACGGGAGGTAATTATGGTCAGCGATCTCGTGTTGACCGATATCCGCGCCGGATATCGCGTCCTGACGCTCAACAGACCCGACCGCCTGAATTCGTTCAGCGCCGATCTGCACGCCGCATTGATGTCCGCGCTGGTCGCGGCAGAACAGGACAAGTCCTGCCGCGCGCTGATCCTGACCGGAGCGGGACGCGGGTTCTGCGCCGGGCAGGATCTTTCGGACGGCGTCTTCACGCCGGGCGAGACGCCCGATCTCGCAGCGCCAATCGAAAAATACTACAACCCGCTGGTGCGCAAGCTGCGCAGCATTCCGATGCCGGTCGTGTGCGCCGTCAACGGCGTGGCCGCAGGAGCCGGCGCGAACGTCGCCCTTGCCTGCGATATCGTGATCGCCGCACGGTCGGCCAAGTTCATTCAGGCCTTTGCGAAGCTTGGCCTCGTCCCGGATTCCGGCGGCACCTGGTTCTTGCCGCGGCTGGTCGGCGGAGCGCGGGCGCGCGCATTGGCCATGCTGGCCGAGCCGATCTCGGCGGAACGGGCGGAGGCATGGGGCATGATCTGGAAGGTGGTCGAGGATACCGAGCTGATGACGCAGGCCCACGCCCTCGCCGCCTCGCTCGCGACGCAGCCGACCGACGGTCTTGCGTTGATCAAGCAGGCGCTCGATGCCTCCGAGACCAACACGCTCGACGCGCAACTCGATCTCGAGCGCGACCTGCAGGGGCGCGCCGGCCGATCGGCGGACTATGCCGAAGGCGTCACCGCCTTTCTCGACAAGCGCGCGCCGCGCTTCATTGGAAGAGCCTAACACCGATTGAACGTTCCGCCCGCAAGGCGAGACGCAACATTGATCACAAGTCAGAGGATTCGACTTCGATGACACAGCCTCAATCCAGCGGCACTCGGACGTCCGACAACATCATGAAGCTCGACTGCTTCGTGCGCGGCAAGTGGTCCGGCGCGGGCGAACCGGCCGCCGAGATCCACAGCGCCGTCACCGGCGACGTGGTGGCGCTCGCGACCAGGAGCGATCTCGACATGCGCGAGATCCTCGCCTATGGCCGCGCGGTCGGCGGCAAGAACCTCCGCAAGCTGTCGTTCCACCAGCGTGCAGGCCTGCTGAAGGCGCTGGCTGACCATCTGGGCCAGCATAAGGACCGGCTCTACAAGCTCTCGCTCCATGCGGGCTCAACCCGCACCGACGCCATGATCGACGTCGATGGCGGCATCGGCACGCTGTTCGCCTATGCCAGCAAGGGACGCCGCGAGCTTCCGAACACCAGATACCTGCTCGACGGCAATGTCGAGGGGCTCTCCAAGGGTGGCGCGTTCGCCGGCCAGCACATCGTCACCCCGTTGCACGGCGTCGCCGTGCATATCAACGCATTCAACTTTCCGTGCTGGGGCATGCTGGAGAAGCTGGCACCCGCGCTGCTCGCCGGCGTTCCCATCGTCACCAAGCCCGCGACCGTCACCTCCTATGTCGCGTACGAGTTGGTGCGGATGATCACCGAATCCGGAGCACTGCCGGACGGCGCGCTCCAGTTCATCGTCGGATCGACCGGCGATCTGTTCGACCACCTCACCTGCCAGGACGTGGTGTCGTTCACGGGCTCGGCTGATACCTCGCAGAAGCTGCAACGGCATCCGGTCGTTGCGCGCGAAGCTGTCCGGTTCATCGCCGAGCGCGACTCACTGAATGCAGCGATTCTCGCGCCGGACGCCGTGCCGGGAAGCCCGGAGTTCGATCTCTTCGTCAAGGAAGTGGCAAAGGAGATGACGGTCAAGACCGGGCAGAAATGCACCGCGATCCGCCGCGCACTGGCGCCGTCAACACAGCTCGATGCCGTGATCACCGCCTTGCGCGACCGCCTGGCAAAGGTCGTGATCGGCAATCCCGAAAGCGACAAGGTCAGGATGGGGCCGCTGGTCGGCCTCGCCCAGCGCAGCGATGTGCTTGCTCATGTCGCAAAGCTCCGCACCGAGGCCGAGCTGGTGGCCGGCGATCCCGACAACTTCACGCTGGTCGACGCCGATGTGAAGCGCGGCGCCTTCGTTCCGCCGCTGCTGCTGCATTGCGCGAAGCCTTTCGCCGCAACCGCGGTGCATGAGATCGAGGCGTTCGGACCGGTCTGCGCCGTGATGGGCTATGTCGATCTGGACCAGGCCGTCGCACTGACCAATCGCGGCGGCGGCAGCCTGGTTGCATCGGTCTACACCCACGATATCCCGACGGCGACCGAACTCACCTTCGGCATCGGCAGCTTCCACGGCCGTGTCGCGATCATCGACCGCGACTGCGCGACCGAGCACACCGGGCACGGCTCACCGATGCCGCAGATGGTTCACGGTGGCCCGGGTCGCGCCGGCGGCGGCGAGGAACTGGGCGGCGTCCGCAGCCTGCAGCACTACATGCAGCGCACCGCGTTGCAGGGCTCACCTCGCATGCTGAGCGGCGTCACCGGCCGCTGGTTCAAGGGCAGTCCGATGCTCGAGGGTGACCTGCACCCGTTCCGCTATCACTACGACGATCTGGAGATCGGCCGCACGCTGGTCTCGAAGGCGCGTCAGATCACGCTCGACGACATCGAGCACTTCGCGCATTTCACCGGCGACACCTTCTACGCCCACATGGACGAGGAAGCGACCAAGGGGCATCCGTTCTTCCCGGGCCGCGTCGCGCATGGCTATTTGCTGCTGTCGTTCGCGGCCGGCCTGTTCGTCGATCCCGACTATGGTCCGGTGCTGGCGAATTACGGCCTCGACTCGCTGCGTTTCGTGAAGCCGGTGCAGCCGGGCGAACAGATCCAGGTGCGGCTGACCGCGAAAGAGAAGACGCCGCGCAACAAGCAGTATGGCGAGGTGCGCTGGGACGTCGAGATCACGACCGGGACCGGCGAGACCGCGGCGACCTACGAGCTGCTGACGATGAACGCGATGCGATAGCCGCTGCGCTCCCTCTCCCCGTTCTTACGGGGAGAGGGTTGGGGTGAGGGGCCGCCTCCGCATAGACGGTGACAGCTGCGCTCGCGGAGACTCCCCCTCACCCGGATCACATTACGCTTCGCTCCATGCGATCCGACCTCTCCCCGCACGCGGGGCGAGGTGAAGCTAAGCCTGCTTCAAAGTAGCTCCGCCTGCCGGCTTCGGCCGGCGGGCTTTGCCTTGCCGCGCGGCCGGGCGGTGGCGGCATCGCCTGCACCAGCCAGCACCAGCTGCGCGACGAAGTCGGCGTATTCGGCGCGGGTCATCGGCCCGCCTTCGCGAAACCACATATAGTGCCAGTTCAGCATGCCGAAGACGCTCATCGTCAGCGGCTTGAGCACGCGCTTCTGCTTTGCCGCCGGCACCGCCGCAGCGAGCGCATCCGACATGATCCCGACCAGGATGCGCTCGCTCGCAAGCAGCGGCTGCTGCTTGTCCTTCGGCAGCAGTTTGAGACTTGCGATCTGGACCTGATGCTCGGCGTCGGCATGCCGGTAGAGCTCGAGCAGGGTGGCAACGATCGTCCTGAAGCGCTCGACCGGATCGCCGGCCGACGCGCTCGCCTTGCGAACCGCCGTCACCAGCGTCTCGAGATGCGACGACAGGATATCGAACAGGATCGCTTCCTTGTCGGGGTAATAGTGATAGAGCAGTGCCTTCGAGACCCCGCACGCATCCGCGATCGTATTCATCGACGTGCCGACATATCCCGATGCGGCAAACAGCTCGGCCGCGCGATGCAGCATCGAGAGGCGCTTGTCGTCGTAGTCCTTGGCGCGCGATCGGGCCATGTCGTTCCGTTCCACCGGCCGCCGTCCGGCCATCGTCAGAAGCTGTCAATCGACGGCAAAGTTCCAAAACGCCGCCCTGCCTCGGGCGGGCCGCATCCGAACCACCTTTTATTGACCATCCGGTCGAACAATTCCATCGCTGAGTTGGAATGGCGCCCTGTCTTGCGGACACGCCGTGCGCACGCTCGATGCTGCCGTCCGGGACGTCAGTCGGGCTTGAACGGCTCCGATCCCGGATAGGAATGGGCGACGAACTCGCAGAAGGCGCGGGCCGCCGGCGAAAGCGCAGCGTTGCCCTTCCAGGCCAGCCCGACATCCATGGTGTGGACGTCGTCATCAAGTGTCTTGAGGTCGATGCGATGTCCCTCGAGCGACCAGGGACGGTAGACCATGTCCGACAGGATGGTGATGCCCATCCCGGTCGCGACCATGCTGCGCACCGCTTCCACCGACAGGGTGCGGAAGATGACGTTGGGGACGTACGCCGTGTGCTGCCAGTAACGCATCGCGGAGCGTTCGGCCTCATCGACGGTCAGCATCAGATACGGTTCGCTCGCCAGATCCGCCAGTTTGATGCTGTCCTTGCGCAGCAACGGATGATTGACGCAGGTCCATAGCCGCCGCGGCGAGCGCAGCAGCAGCCGCGAGCGAATGGAGTGCCGGTCATGCAGGTTCGCGATCAGCATGATCGCCGCATCGACGCTGCCGCTGATCAGGCTCTGCTCAATCGCATCGCGTTGAAACTCGTGCAGCCGGACCGTGATGCCCGGAAAGGTTCGCCAGAACCGCGTCAGCAGCGGCGGCAGGAAATATCCGGCAACGGTGTAGCTCACGGCCACATCGACGGTGCCGTCGACCTGCGTTCCCCAGCGATGCGGGCCCCGTGTCGCATCCGACACGCTCGCCTCGATCGCGCGGGCGCGCTGCAGGAATTCGTGGCCGTCGAAGGTCAGCGTCACGCCGTTGGAATGGCGGTCGAACAATTTGCGGCCGAGCTCGGCCTCGAGCGCCTTGATCGACGAGGTGACCGCCGACTGCGTCACGTTCAAAGCCGCCGCAGCCGCGGACACGCGTCCGCTCTCTGCCGTCGCGATGAAATGCCGGACCTGACGGAACGTCAGAGACATAAAAATTTCCGATATCAGCGAACGATATTTCGAATTTTACAATCCCGCGACGGAACGGAAAAATCAATCCGTCGGTTCTGGGTGAGAAGGCGTTGGGATGATGTCCGCTGGTTTGGAATTGGTCGCGCGCGGGGTCAGCGTCCAATTCGAAGGCCTGAAAGCGCTGTCCGACGTTACACTGGCCGTGCCGCGCGGGCGTATCGTCGGACTGATTGGCCCCAATGGTGCCGGCAAAACCACCCTTATTAATGTGTTGACCGGCTTCCAGCCGGTCGGCGCCGGCACCGTGGAGCTGGAAGGCGAAACGCTCAACGGCATTGCAGCGCACATGCTGCGACGCAAAGGCGTGGCGCGGACCTTCCAGTCAGGCCGCCTTTTCCGCGACCTGCCCGTCATGGACAACCTGGAAGTGACGGGCGTCGGCCTCGGCCAAAGCCGGCCCGACGCGATCAGCGAGGCCGAACGGGTGATGGCCTGGCTCGGCATTTCGCATCTTGCCAACACCATCGCCGGCGCGCTGCCCTATACGGACGAGCGCCGTGTCGCGATCGGCCGCGCCATCATGTGCACGCCGCGCTATCTGCTGCTCGACGAGCCGGCGGCCGGCATGTCGGAGCATGAGAGCCACGAGCTTGCCGCGATCATTCGCCGGATCGCGAGCGAGCTCAATGTCGGCGTGCTGCTGATCGAGCACAATATCGGCCTCGTGCTCGAGCTCTGCGAACGGATATTCGTGCTCGATTCCGGCGAAATCATCGAGGTCGGCACGCCGGCCCAGATCCGCGACAGCGACGCGGTGCGGCATGCCTATATGGGCACGCAGCGCGATGAATTGCTGCCACCGCTCGCAGCCGATGCGGCCGTCGCGTCATGACCGCGCTCGTCGTCGACGACATCACGGTCAGCTATGGGCGCCTCACGGCACTCCGCGGCGTGACGTTGACGGTCGACGAAGGCGAAATCCTGTTCGTGACCGGCCCGAACGGCGCCGGCAAGTCGACGCTGCTGAACGCCATCGCGGGCGTCGTGCCGCCCGCCTCCGGCTCGATCACGATCGACGGCGCTGGGATCACAGGCGCCGCGCCCGAAGATATCGCCCGGCGTGGATTTTCGCTGGTGCCTGAGGGACGGAACGTCTTTGGCGCGCTGACGATCGAGGAGAACCTGAAGGTCGGCACCGGCATGCGCGCCGACCGCAGGAAGATCGCCGACGACCTCGGTCAGGTCTACGAGGAATTCCCGATGCTGGCCGAGCGCCGCCACACTCCGGCGGGCATGCTCTCCGGCGGCCAGCAGCAGATGCTGGTGATCGGCCGCGCGCTGATGGCCGCGCCCCGCATCATGGCCATCGACGAGCCGTCGCTCGGCCTCGCGCCCAAGATCATCGACCAGGTCTACGAGATCCTGATGCGGCTGCGGGCACAGCGCAAGCTCACGCTCCTGATCGTCGAGCAAAGTTCGACACGCGCCATGATGACGGGCGGGCGGATGGTCCTGATCCGCGGCGGGCGCATCGTGCTCGAAGGCCCCGCAGCCGACATGGTCCGGGACGATCGCCTGAAGCAGAGCTATTTCGGCTTCGGAGATCATTGAAATGCGCGAGCTGCTCCAGATCATCTTCGACGCGCTGAGCCTCGGCAGCCTCTATGCGCTCGGTGCGCTCGGCATCGCCCTGATCTTCGGCGTGATGCGGCTGGTCAACTTCGCCCATGGCGACTTCATCGCCTTCTGCGTGTTCGCCATGCTGTGGCCCTCGATCGACGCGGCGGCGGTGGTATTCGCTGGCCAGCTGCCGTTCTTTCTCCTGATCCCGCTGCTGCTCCTGACCGGCGCCGCGCTGTCGATCCTGTCGGAGATCGTCGTCTTCCGGCGTTTCCGCAACGCCAATCCGGCGACGATGATGATCGCGTCCTTCGCGCTCGGATTCGTCATCCGGCATCTGCTGCTGATGCTGTTCTCCAGCCGGCCGAAGTCGATCACGCTGTGGCCGAGCCTCGGCCTGCCGGTCGAATTCCTCGGCGCCCACATCCCGATGCTGCAGGTCGTGACCATCATCATCACGCTGGCCGTGCTGGTGATCCTCGTGCTGTTCCTGAAGCGCACGCGCTACGGGCTCGAGATGCGCGCGGCGGCCGATAATTTCACCATGGCGCGCATGCTCGGCGTCCGCGCCAACGGCGTGATCCTGCTGGCCTTCGCCATCAGCGGCATGCTGGCGGCGGCGATCGGCCTGATCCTGGCTACCAATTCCGGCACCGCCGACATCGGCATGGGCGCCAACGTGATGCTGATCGCGTTCATCGCGACCGTGATCGGCGGCCTCGGCAGCATTCCCGGCGCGGTTGCCGCCGGTTTCCTGATCGGCGCGGCCAGCGTCGTGTTCCAGGCGACCCTGCCGCACGACGCCCGCGTGTTCCGCGACGCGTTCGTCTACGGCGCCGTCATCGTCGTCCTTCTGGTGCGGCCGCAGGGCCTGTTTGCACCGAAATCCGCCAAGCAGAGGGTCTGATCGATGTCGCAGCGGCCGTCCGTCATCCGGCAAACGATCATCACGCCGATCGTGCTGATCGTGGCGCTGCTCATCATGGCCGCCCTCAGCTATCAGTTCGGCAGCCGGGCCTTCAACCGCACCGTGGTCGAGATGTTCATCAACATCATGGTGGTGGTCGGGCTCTACGTCTTCGTCGGCAATTCGGGCCTCCTGTCGTTCGGCCATATCAGCTTCATGTGCCTCGGCGCCTACATGACCGCCTGGCTCACGATTCCGCCGGTCATGAAGTCGATCACGCTCAAGGGCCTCCCGGCGTGGCTGCTCCATGCGCAGCTGCCGATGTGGGTGGCGACGCCGATCTCCGGAATATTTGCCGCCTTGTTCGCGCTGATCGTCGGCCGCGTCATCATGCGCCTGTCAGGCATTGCTGCCTCGATCGCGACCTTCGGCCTGCTCGGTGTCATCAACAACGTCTATTCGAACTGGGATTCGGTGACGGGCGGACAAGGCTCGATCGTCGGCATTCCGCCCACCATGAACGTCTGGACCGGATGGATCGGCGGCGCCGTGGCGATCGCGATCGCCTATCTCTATTCGATCTCGCGCTCGGGACTGGCGCTGCGCGCCACCCGTGACGAGGCGGTCGCAGCCAGCGCCTCCGGCATCGACATCGTCCGCGAGCGGCTGATCGCCTTCGTCGTCAGCGCCTTCATCATCGGGCTCGCCGGCGCGCTGTACGCGCACTTCCTGAGCATCGTCAATCCCGGCGCATTCTATCTGCGGACCACCTTCATCACGCTGTCGATGCTGGTGGTCGGCGGCATGTACAGCCTCAGCGGCGCGGTCTCGGGCGTGGTCGCGATCTCGGTGCTGATCGAGCTGTTCCGCGATCTCGAGAAGGGCATCAGCCTTGGCGGGCATACCGTCGGCCTGCCGAACGGTGTCCAGGAGATCGCGATCGGCATCATCACCATCGTGATCCTGATGTACCTGCCGACCGGATTGACCCGCAACCGGGAGTTCTCCTGGCGCCGATGGCCGCTGCAGCGGCGCCTGCCTCGCCCGGTCCAGACCGCACTGAAGGAACTGCACTGACGCTCGTTTTGTAAAATTGGAGGAGTGGCATATGCGCTTGACGACATTACTCGGCATTCTGGCCGGAGCATCCACGCT
Source organism: Bradyrhizobium sp. INPA03-11B (assembly GCF_040446015.1). NCBI lineage: Bacteria > Pseudomonadati > Pseudomonadota > Alphaproteobacteria > Hyphomicrobiales > Nitrobacteraceae > Bradyrhizobium > Bradyrhizobium sp. INPA03-11B. The sequence continues at coordinate 19,881 of NZ_JASGSR010000028.1, read as the reverse complement.
CTGGTTCGCGCCGGCCCAGGCGGCCGACGAGATCGTGGTTGGTTTTGCGACCGCGGCATCCGGATTCATGCAGGCCTATGACAAGCCGGCGCAGGACGCTGCGCTGATCCGGATCGAGGAGATCAACAAGGCCGGCGGCCTGCTCGGCAAGAAGCTCAAGCCGGTGTTTGCCGACACCAAGACCGATCAGGCCGAAGGCGCCAAGGCCGGCCTTGCGGTGCTCGACCAGGGCGCAGACCTTGTGATCGTCTCCTGCGACTACGATTTCGGCGCGCCCGCGGCGCTGCAGGCGCAGGCCGCCGGCAAGGTTTCGTTCTTCCTCTGTGCCGAATCGATCAAGGCCGGAATTCCCGGCGTCGGCCCGTTCTCGTTCTCGGCCTCGGTGCTGGCACCGGTGCAGGGCGCGACCATGTCGGAATGGGCGTACACCAAGAAGAACGCGCGCAGCTTCTATCGGCTGCTCGACAGCTGGACCGTCTACAACAAGGGCATCTGCGACGGCTTCGACTGGATGCTGCCGCGCCTGAAGGAGGCCAAGCTGGTCGGCAGCGACACCTTCAAGAACGACGACGCCTCGATCGCGTCGCAGATCACGCGGATCAAGAGCCTGCCGAAGGAACCCGACGCTATCATGCTCTGCACGATGATGCCGGGCGCCGTCTCCGCCATCAAGCAGATCCGCGCCGCCGGCATCAAGTCGATGATCCTCAACGGCTCGGGCGTCGACGGCAGCTACTGGATGAACGCCGTTCCGGATCTGTCGAACTTCTACGTTCCGGTTCAGGGCTCGGTCTATGGCGACGATCCGAACGTGAAGGTCAACGAGTTCAACAAGAAGTACAAGGAAGTCACCGGCGGTGACCCGTCCAGCCAATACGTCTATCCGGGCTATGTCCTGATCGACGTCTGGGCCAAGGCGGTCGAGCGCGCCAAGTCGACCGACGCAGCGGCGGTCGTCGCCGAGCTCGAGAAGATGAACAACGAGCCCACGCTGTTCGGGCCGCGCACCTTCACCACGGACATCCACCACCAGAACCAGGGCCGTTACCTGATCGTCGACACCGAGGCCGGCAAGCCGAAAGTGATCGACCAGTGGACGATCTCGGAAAAGATCCCGCTCGACTATCTGGTGTCCAAGTAACCCGGCAATGCGCCGCCCTGGGTGCGCCACACGTACGCAGGGCGGCCTCGCCGCCGGTTCTCTACAAAGCCTGTTGGAAGGAAATCAGGAGATGGTCGTGATCAACTGCGACATGGGCGAGGCCTACGGCCTCTACAAGATGGGCGACGACAGGGCGTTGATGCCGCATATCGACGTCGCTAACGTCGCCTGCGGCTTTCATGCCTCCGACTTCAATCACATGCGCAAGACGGTGCAGCTCGCCAGGGAGTTCGGCGTCAAGGTCGGCGCGCACCCCTCGCTGCCGGATCTGCAGGGATTTGGCCGCAGGGAGATGAAGATCAGCCGCGAGGAGCTGACCAACTGCCTGCTCTACCAGATCGGCGCCCTCAAGGCGTTCCTGGATGCCGAAGGCATGCCGCTCAATCATATCAAGCCGCATGGTGCGCTCTACGGCATGGCGTCGCGCAACGAGGACATCGCCGAAGCGGTGGCTGACGCCGCTGACGTCTACAAGGTGCCGCTGCTCGGCATGAAGGGAACGCTGCACCAGCAGGTCTATGAGCGCCGCGGTCATGCCTTTGTCGCCGAGTACTATGCCGACCTCGACTACAACGCCGACGGCAGCCTGATCATCACGCGCGAGCACGAAGCGAAGGATCCGGCCGACGCCGCGACCCGATGCGCAAGAGCCGTGAACGAGGGCAAGACGCGCACGGTGGCGGGAAATGACATCGTGGTCGGCGCCGATTCGATCTGCATTCACTCCGACACGCCGAACGCCGTCGCCATCGCGGAAGCCGTGCGCGAAGCGGTTCGTCCCTATCTCACCCCGCGCTGAGCCGGCGCGGCAAGAAACCAACGATCCAAGAGGAAACCATGGCAACGCAGCAGATCTTCTCGCCGCTCCCGGGCATCTTTTACCGCAAGCCCGCGCCCGACAAGCCTGACTACAAGAACGACGGCGACGTCGTCGCGGAGAGCGACACGATCGGGCTCATCGAGGTGATGAAATCATTCAATGAAGTGAAGGCCGGCGCCGCCGGCACGATCGTTCGATTCCTGGCCGAGAATGAGGATGCGGTGATGGCCGGCCAGCCGATCGCCGAAATCGACGTTTGAGCGCCCGACCAGCCATGGCGATCAAGAAGCTCCTCATAGCCAATCGCGGCGAGATCGCGGTGCGCATCATCCGCGCCGCGCGCGATCTCGGCATTGCGACCGTCCAGGTCTACAGCAAGGCCGACAAGGACTCGCTCGCGGTCAGGCTCGCCGACGAGGCGATCGATATCGGTCCGCCGCAGGCGTCGAAATCCTATCTCAACCAGGCGGCGATCCTTGCCGCGGCGCAGGCCACTGGCGCCGATGCCATCCATCCCGGCTACGGCTTCCTCGCCGAGAATGCCGAATTCGCGGCCGCCGTCGAAGCGGCCGGATTGATCTTCGTCGGCCCGACCGCGCAATCGATCCGGCTGATGGGCGACAAGGTCGCGGCGCGCGAGGCGGCCGCCTCGGCCGGCGTGCCGACCGTCCCCGGCAGCGAGGGGCGGCTGGAGTCGGCGGAAGCGGCCTTCGCGCTGGTCGAGAAAACCGGCTTCCCTGTCATGATCAAGGCCGCCGCCGGCGGCGGCGGACGCGGCATTCGCATCGCGCGGTCCGCCGAGGAATTCCATCATCTGATGCCGCAGGCCCAGGCCGAGGCGCTTGCGGCCTTCGGCGATGGCGGGCTCTATGTCGAGAAGCTGATCGAGGGCGCACGGCACATCGAGGTCCAGGTGCTCGGCGATGGACGCGACGTGATCCATTGCTTCGAGCGCGAATGCTCGTTGCAGCGGCGCCGCCAGAAGGTCTGGGAAGAGGCTCCCTCGCCCTCGCTCACCCAGGCCGTGCGCGATAAGCTCTGCACGTCGGCCGTGGCGCTGGCCAAGGCGGTCAATTACCGCGGCGCCGGGACGCTCGAATATCTCTACGACGACAGGACCGGTGAATTCTACTTCCTGGAGATGAACACCCGGATCCAGGTCGAGCATCCCGTCACCGAAATGGTCACCGGCATCGACCTCGTGCGCGAGATGATCCGGATCGCCGGCGGCGAGCCCTTGCGCATTCGCCAGGACGAGGTGCGCGTCGGCGGCCATTCGATCGAGGTCCGCATCAACGCCGAGGATCCCGCCAGGAATTTCCTGCCCAATCCCGGCACGGTGAACGCACTCAGCGTACCCGGCGGCGACGGTGTGCGCTTCGACAGCATGCTCTATCAGGGCTACACCGTGCCGCCGTTCTACGACAGCCTGCTCGGCAAGCTGATCGTGCACGACAAGGACCGGCCGAGCGCCATCAGGCGGCTCGAGCGCGCGCTGGCCGAGCTCAGCGTCGAGGGCATTTTCACGACAAAGCCCCTGCATCAGGCGCTGGCGCGCGACGCCGACGTCAAGGCCGGACGCTTCCATACGGCATGGCTCGAACCATGGTTGGAGTCCCATGCCGCAGCCCTTGCCACCGCTCAACCGCCATCGGTCGTGAAGGTCGCACCATGACGACGAAACAATCCGCCCCGTCAGCAACAGGAGGCCGCTAGTCATGCAAACCCGATTTTCCTTCGGCGGCGACGAGCACATTTTCGCCGAGGTCGGCGAGGCGATGTCGCTCGAGGCCTTTTTCAAGAGCCTCTTCATCACCAACGCGGTGCGCGACGCGAAGATCAAGGGCGTCACCGAGATCTGTCCGGCAAACGCCTCCTATCAGGTCAAGTTCGATCCCGACCAGATCAAGCCGGACGATCTCCTCGCCGAGCTGAAGCGGCTGGATTCCGCATCGGAGAAATCGGAGCCGGTGATCAAGACGCGGATCATCGAGATTCCCGTGCTCTACAACGACCCCTGGACGCACGAGACCTTGATGCGCTTCCGCGAGCGCCATCAGGATCCAAACGGAACCGATCTCGAATACGCGGCGCGCATCAACGGCCTCGACAGCGTCGACGCCTTCATCAAGGCGCATTCCAGCGCGCCCTGGTTCGTTTCGATGGTCGGCTTCGTCGCCGGCCTGCCGTTCCTCTACCAGATGGTCGAGCGCAAGCGGCAGCTTCAGGCGCCCAAATATCTGCGCCCGCGCACCGACACGCCGAAGCTGACCGTCGGACATGGCGGCTGTTTCAGCTGCATCTACTCGGTGCGCGGCGCCGGCGGCTATCAGATGTTCGGCATCACGCCGATGCCGATCTACGATCCCAACCAGAACATCAGCTATCTGCGCGACTTCATGTGTCTGTTCAGGCCGGGCGACATCGTGAAGTGGAAGCCGATCGACCGGGCGGCCTATGATGCAGCGGTCGCCGACGTCGACGCCGGCCGGTTTGCGCCGGTGATCCGCGACGTCTCGTTCTCGCTGACCGAGTTCAACCGCGACGTTGATGCCTACAACGCCAAGCTCGATGGAGTCCTCCATGGCCGTTAAGGTTTTGAAGCCGGGTCTTGCGACCACTGTCCAGGATCTCGGACGTCCGGGCTATTATCACATCGGCATCCCGCTCTCCGGCGGCATGGACCGTCACGCGCTCGCGGCCGCCAATCTGCTGGTCGGCAACGAGGCAGGCGCAGCCGTGCTCGAAGCCGTGTTCATGGGACCCGAGCTCGAATTCACCGAGGACGCCATCGTCGCGGTCACCGGTGCGGAGCTGCCGCCGAAGCTCGACGGCGAGCCGCGCGAAACCTGGACCAGCTTCAGGGTTAAGCGCGGCCAGATCCTCTCCTTCGACTTCCTCAAGCAGGGCGCACGCGGTTACATCGCGGTTGCCGGCGGCATCGACGTGCCCGTCGTTCTCGGCTCGCGCTCGACCTACGCGCTCGGCGCACTCGGCGGCTTCAAGGGCCGCAAGCTCGAGGCCGGCGACGAATTGCCCATCGGCCGCGCCGCCGCGACAGGCAAGAACGGACGCAGCGTTGCCAAGGAATTGCGCGGGCAACCGGCGGGAATGCCGACCGAGCTGCGCGCGATGCCCGGGCTCTACTGGCACCGCATCACCGAGGCGGCCGGCAACGGCTTCTTCTCCGACACCTGGAAGGTTGCACCGGAGGCGGACCGAATCGGCTACCGCTTCAAAGGCGGCAAACCGCTCGAATTCGTTCCACGCGAACCGCCGTTCGGCGCCGGCTCCGACCCGTCCAACATCACCGACGCCTGCTATCCCTACGGCTCGATCCAGGTTCCCGGCGGCACCGAGCCGATCGTGCTGCATCGTGATGCAGTCTCCGGCGGCGGCTACTTCATGGTCGGGACCGTCATCGCCGCGGACATGGACCTGATCGGCCAGCTGCAGCCCAACACGCCGGTGAAGTTCGTCAAGGTCGACATGAATCAGGCGCTTGCGGCCCGCAAGAGCCGGTCGGAACTGCTCGGCAGGCTGCACAGCGCCCTGGCGTGATCGTCGCCGGGCCGCCCTATCCGTCAGTGATACCCCGGCCGGTGCCATCGGTCGGGGTATCGTGCCTGAGGTCGACATCACCGCGAGACCTGCGGCTGTCGGCACGAGAGTTGCAATGCATGCGGCCGGGCTGAGAAACACCGCTCATGAGTTAGGCAACATCGGAACAACCGCGATGTCCGTTTCTCTGAAACAGATCCGTTATTTCGTCGCCGCCGCCGAGACCGGGCGCATCAGCCAGGCGGCGATCGACCTCAACGTCTCGCAATCCGCGGTCACCGCGGCGATTCAGCAGCTCGAAGCGACCGTCTGCGCCCGCCTGCTGGAACGCGCACCGAACGGCGTCACCGTCACCATGGAGGGCAGCCGCTTCCTGTCCCAGGGCCGCCAGATCCTCGCCGCCGTTGCCGAGGCGGTGCGGAACACGCAGATGTCGGCGGGACCGCTGTTCGGCACGATCCGCATCGGCGTCACCTACACCGTGTCGGGCTACTTCCTGCCGCGCCACCAGAAGCGCTTCCAGGCCAGCTTTCCCGGCATCACGGTCGAGCTGTTCGAGGCGCCGCGCGACGTGCTGGAGCGTGCGCTCGTCGACGGCGCGCTCGATCTCGCTGTGATGCTGGTGTCGAACCTGCGCGATAACGCCATGCTGACGAGCGAGACGCTGCTGCGATCGCCGCGCCGCTTGTGGCTTGCGCCCGAGCATCCGCTGACCCGCGCCGAGCGGGTCCATCTCGCCGACATCGCAACCTATCCTTACGTCATGCTCACAGTCGACGAGGCCAAGCACACCTCGATGCGCTACTGGAGCAACGCCTCGCTCGAACCGAACACGATCTTCCGCACCTCCTCGGTCGAGGCCGTGCGCTCGATGGTCGCGGGCGGCATGGGGATCGCCATCCTCTCCGACCTGATCTACCGGCCCTGGTCGCTGGAGGGACAACGGATCGAGACCCGCGTCATCGAGGACGAGGTGCCCAGCATGGATATCGGCTTGGCCTGGCGGCGCGACACCAGGCCATCGGAAGCGGCGATGGCGTTCCGCGATTTCATGCGCTTTGCAGTTGCCGGCGTCGGGCCGGGGCGGCCGCCCGTCAGCATGGACCGACATCAGGGCGAGGAGGCGATCGAAATCTAGAATATCTGTTTCCGTTTTATTCGACTTGACGCCGTCCGGCGGTCCTCGCCAAACTTTGCCCGGGGACACGACGACCGGAGGCACAGCCGGCGGCGGGGAGTGAGACATGCAAGTCACCTACACGACCAACGACATCCCGTTGCAGAGCCGCCGCCAGTACTGGCAGGAGGTCGTCTCGAAGACCTATTACTCGCTCGACCTGCGCTTCCCGAGCACGCGCGAGTTCGATGCGCGCCTCGGCGCCTGGTCGATGGGTCCGCTCTCGGTCTCGCGAAACATCGCCACTGGCCTGCTGTACAAACGCCATGAGCGGCACCTCCTGAACGAGCGGGAGGAATCCTTCCTGATCACCGTGCCCGAGCTCGCGGAAATCCGCTTCGAGCAAGATGGCAAGGTGGTGCACTGCCGTCCCGGCGCATTCCTGATCGAGCGCAGCCATCTGCCCTACGAATTCAGCCATCAGGATCCGACGGCGCTGTGGTGCCTGAAGATCCCGAGCGCGGTTCTGCGCGGCCGCATATCGCGGCCCGAGCGCCTCGCCACGCTGCAATTCGATGCCAGCCGCAGCGTCGGCGCGCTGTTCGTCGACACGCTGCGGCTCTCTGGTGAGCGCATCGAGGAAATGGACGAGACGGCGCGCACGCTGATGGGCAAGCACCTGATCGAGCTGCTTGCGATGGCCATCGAATCCGACGACCGCGTGCTGACCGGCCACTCGTCCTCGGTACGCAACGGCCATCTATTGCGCTGCGAGCAGTTCATCCGTGCCCGCCTCGACGACATGCGGCTCACCCCGCAGATGATCGCCGACGGCTGCGGCATCTCGCTGCGCTACCTGCACCAGATCTTCGAGGGCGAGGGTCTGACCGTCTGCGCCTATATCCGCAACCAGCGGCTGGCGATGTGCGATGCCCTGCTGCGCGATGCGAGCTGCCGCAAGAGCATCTCGGAAATCGCCTATCAATGGGGCTTTGCCGACCAGGCGCAGTTCAGCCGCAACTATCGCAGCCGATTCGGCTGCACCCCGAGCGAAGCGCGCGCCACCTCCCGCGCCGCCAACGCCTGACGGCGGCGCCACTCCCGCACCGCCCTGATCGTTTGTTGAGCAGCCCGCCGCCGTCCGGGCACGCATCCCCGCCATACGGTTCGCTCTCTCGCACAAGTCTTCCTGCGCTCAGCGTCAAGAAGGCGGGCCGCCGCTCTGCCTAAGATCGGCGAAACGCTTGTTCGAAAGGGAGACGCATGGTGCAGGACCTTCGTGTGGCTGTCGATGTCGGCGGCACGTTCACCGACATCTGCATTATGGACGAGACGACCGGTCTCATCCGCATCGAGAAGATCTCCTCCACGCGCGATCCGATCGAAGGGATCATGGGCGGCGTGTCCAAGGCCGGGATCGATCTGTCCAGGGTGGCGCTGTTCTCGCACGGCACGACAGTCGCCACCAACGCGCTGATCACGCGCCGCCTGCCGCGCACCGCCGTGGTGACGACCAAGGGGTTCCGCGACGTCATCGAGATCCGGCGCGCCAACAAGGAAGACCTCTGGGACACCTACAAGGACGTCGTGCGGCCCTATGTGCCGCGGCGCGATCGCCTGACGGTGCCCGAGCGCGTCGATGCCGGCGGCAAGGTGATCGAGCCGCTCGATGTCGAAGCCGCGCGCGAGGTGGCCCGCATCCTCAAGCGCCGTGGCGTCGCCGCCGTCGCGGTCTGCTTCATGAACGCCTATCTTAACGGCGCCAACGAGCGCGCCATGCGCGACATCCTGCTGGCCGAGATGCCCGACATTCCGGTGTCGATCTCCTCGCAGGTGCTTCCCGAAATCTTCGAGCATGAACGGTTCTCGACCACGGTTGCCAACGCCGTCGTGAGCCCGGTCGTCGTCAACTACACGAGCCGGCTCGGCGACCGCCTCGCCCATGAAGGTTACACCCGCGATCTCCTGCTGCTGCACACCGGCGGCGGGGTGATGACGCCGGCGAGCGTCAAGGACTTCGCCGCCCGCCTCGCCGGCTCCGGCATCGCCGCCGGCGCCATCGCCAGCCGCTATATCGCCGGCCTCTGCGGCTTCCCCAATTCGATCGGCCTCGACATGGGCGGCACGTCCACCGACGTGTCGCTCGCCTATGAGGGCCACTCGCGCGTCACCAAGGACTGGCACATCGAATTCGGCTATCCGATCCGCTTCGCCTCGATCGAGGTGCTCACCATCGGCGCCGGCGGTGGCTCGCTGGCCTGGACCGACCCGGCCGGTTCCCTGCGCAACGGCCCGCAATCGGCCGGCGCCCACCCGGGCCCGGCCTGCTACGGCAACGGCAACACCCAGCCGACCAACACCGACGCCAATGTGACGCTGGGCCGGCTCGGCACCGATCTCGCCGGCGGCAAGGTCAAGCTCGACCCGGCGCTAGCCGAGCAGGCGGTCGAAGACGGCGTCGCCAAGCCGTTCGGCCTCGGCCTGCATGAAGCCGCGGACGCGATCGTCAAGGTCGCCAACGCCAACATGTCGGACGCGGTGCGGCTGATCTCGATCAGCCGCGGCTACGATCCGCGCGACTTCGCGCTGGTGGCGTTCGGCGGCGCCGGCGCCCTGCATGGCGTCGACGTCGCGCGCGAGCTGTCGATTCCGGTTGTGATCGTGCCGCCGAATCCCGGCGTGACCTCCGCGCTCGGATGCCTGCTCGTCGACATGCAGCACGATTTCTCGCAGAGCTGCATGGTCGACGCCGCCGACGCCGACGCTGCCGAGATCGAGGCGCAGTTCGCCGAGCTCGAGAAGGCCGCGCTCGCCCGGCTCACCCATGAGGGCGTCGCGCAGAAGGACATCGTGCTGCAGCGCTCGATCGACATGATGTATCGCGGCCAGTGGCGTTCGCTTGCGGTGAAGGCGCCGCAGCCGATCGGCGCGATCGCTGACCTGGTGCAGAGCTTCCACGCCGAGCACCAGCGCGAATACAATTTTCGCCGCGACAGCGCACCGGTCAGCTTCTTCCGCCTCAACCTGAAGGCGGTCGGTGTGGTTCCCAAGGCCGAATTTGCCGTTCACGCGCCGACCGGTGTTAGCCCCGCGCCGGTTGGCCACCGCAGGGTCTGGTTCGAAGGCAGCGGGCTCGATACGCCCGTCTATCAGCGCGACGACCTGCCCTGCGGCTTCTCCTTCCAAGGCCCCGCGATCATCGAGCAGCTCGATGCCACGACCGTCGTGCCGCCCGGCGCCGGCGCCGAGGTCGACAAATATCTCAACATCATCATCCGCGTGAAGGAGTGAACCATGGCCACGGCCCTCCCGCTCGATCCCGTGACCTTCGAGGTCCTGAAAAATTCCTTCATCACCAGCGTCGACCAGATGGGCGAGCAGGTGCTGCGAACCTGCTACTCCTTCGTGATCTACAACCGCGACTTCTCGAGCGCGCTGCACGACGCCAACGGCGAATGCGCGGCGCAAGGCAACCAGGATATCGCGGTCCACGTCGGCACGCTGCATTTCACCTGCAAGGACGTGATGCGGCATTTCGAGGGCGACATGCATGAGGGCGACGTCTTCGCGATCAACGACCCCTATGCCGGCGGCACGCACTTTTCCGACGTGCGGCTGATCCGCCCGATCTTTGCCGACGGCAAGATCATCGCCTTCAGCCAGTCCAACGGACACTGGTCCGACGTCGGCGGCAGCGTGCCGGGATCGTTCGACGTCGCGGCCCGCGAGATGTTCCGCGAGGGCCTGCGCATCACGCCGGTCCGCCTGTTCGACAAGAACGGCCTGCGCAAGGACGTCGCGCATCTGATCGCCTCCAACACCCGTGACCCGGCCTCGATCATCGGCGACATCCAGGCGCAGGCCGAAGCCACCGCGGTTTGCGAACGCGAGATCCTGCGCCTGGTCGGCAAATATGGCCGCGACACCGTCGAGACCGGGCTTGCCGCGGTCCAGGACTATGTCGAGCGCTCGGCGCGCCAGCGCATCGCGGCGCTGCCCGACGGCGAATGGGAAACCGTCGACTTCATCGACCGCGATCCGGCCGGCGGCGAAGGCATGATCCCGATCCGCATCAAGATGACGATCAAGGGCGACCGCGCGATCTACGACTTCACCGGCAGCCATCCGACCATCGGCTCGATCTACAACTCGGCGTTCGGCGCCACCTTCTCGGCGGTTGCGGCCGGCATGAAGACCTTCTTCCCCGATCTGCCGCTCAATTCCGGCTTCTATCGCTGCTTCGACATCATCGCTCCCGAAGGCTCGATCGTCGATGCCAAATGGCCTATCGCAGTGACCGGCTTCCTGATGCCGTTCGAGAAGATCATGAACTCGATCTACGAAATGTGGTCGAAGCTGATGCCGGAGCGCGCGCTCGCCTGCGCCTTCAACCTCGAATATCTGCTCACCGGCGGGCTCGACGCCCGCAGCGCCGACAAGCCGATCTTCATGTTCTACGACTGGCTGCCCGGCGGCTGGGGCGGACGCAACGGCAAGGACGGCAGCAATGTTACCACTGCCTGCTTCGGCACCGGGCTGATGTCGCAGCCGGTCGAGGGCCAGGAACGGGCCAATCCGATCCTGACCACCGAATGCGAGATTCTCACGGACTCGCCCGGCCCGGGCAAATGGCGCGGTGGTGCGGGCGTGGTGAAGACGTCGCGGATGCTGCAGGCCGAGAAGACCGTGATCTCCTATATCTGCGACCGCGAGCGCGCCATCGTGTGGGGCATCGAGGGCGGCCTGCCGTCGATGCCGCATGGCCTGACCCTGAAGCGCGCCGGCAGCACGGTCGAGGAGCGGCTCGGCTCGATCTTCTCGGACGTTCCGATCGGCGAAGGCGACGTATTTTCGCGCCCGACCGCCGGCGGCGGCGGGTTCGGCGATCCGCTGGAGCGCGATCCAAACCTCGTGATCGAGGACATCAAGGACGACTATGTCTCGGTCGAGCGCGCCGCCAAGGATTATGGCGTCGTGGTGCACACAATCGACGCCGAGCTCTGCAACTACGAGGTCGATAAGGTCGCGACCGCGGCGCTCCGCGCCAGGATCCGCTCCGAGCGCGTCGCCAATGTCCGGCTCGATCCGGAGACGGTGGCGCAGCGCTACCGCAGCGGAGAGCTCAACGCGTTCGACGTGATCCGCCAGCACGCGGTGATCCTCGACTGGGGCACCGGCGCGCTGCTTGCCGAATCCACCCGCCAGTTCCGCGAGGCGTTCGAGCGGCGCTCGGTCGCGATGTGGAAAGCCGGCTGATCGTCATCGAGAGCCGCGCCGCCGGCGCGGTCCATGCAGCGAAAGAGGACTAGAAGCCGCCGCGTCTGCTCGAACTCCTGCTTGATCGCACGCAGGATCCGGCCCTTCCCCACATCGCCGATGCATGGACGGATAATCTGATACGGTCGCATCAGACAGCTCGCACAGATAGCAGCGGACCTGCGTCCGTCCTGCACGTCAACGCCGTCGATTGAAATCGCTAGACCCAGCCGCCGTCGACGATATGGCTCTGGTTGGTGCAGGCGCCGCTGTCGTCGGCGGCGAAGAACAGGACGACGCGGGCGATGTCGTCAGGCACGAGCTTGCGCTTGAGGCATTGCCGCTGCATCAGTTCAGTGACGCCTTCGGGCGTCAGCCACAGATCCTGCTGCCGCTGGGTCATGATCCACCCGGGCAGGATGGAGTTGACCCGCACATTGTGCGGCCCGAGATCGCGGGCCAGCGCGCGGGTGAGGCCCTGAACCGCTGACTTCGCCGTGGTGTAGCAGGGCATGTTGCCCTGACCGATCACCCAGCTCACCGATCCGATATTGATGATCGCACCGCCGCCCGCCTGTTTCATGTCGGGTGCAACCGCCTGGGCGCTGAAGAACTGATGCTTCAGGTTGACGGCGATCCGCTCGTCCCAGAATTCCGGTGTGACGTCCTCGATCGCGTGACGATCATCGCGCGCCGCGTTGTTGACCAGGATGGTGATCGGCCCGAGCGCCTCGCGGATGCCGGCGATCGCGCGGCGCAGCGCGCCGATGTCGCGCAGGTCGGCGTGTTCGAAGTGCACGCGGGCATGCGCCCCCAGATCGGACAGCAGTTGCTCCGAGGACGTCAGATCGATGTCGATGAAACCGACCCGCGCGCCCTGGCTGATGAACTGGCGGACGATCGCCTCGCCGATGCCGGAACCGCCACCGGTGACCAGGACGGTCCGGTCCTTGAGGCTTGGATAGATAGCACCCTGCATTGGCATCCTCACGATTTGGCGCCTGAAGGGCGTCAGTTGCATTGCTGCGGCTCAAGCAAAGGGCCGCAGCTCCCGAGGTTTCACTCGGTTGTCTCCATGTGGCTTCGGTCCACGACCCGCAGCGTCCGCCGCACCATGCCGTCGACAATTGTCGCCGACTCGCTTGGACGCACATGGATCGCCGTAGATTTGAGCAGCCACGGCAACGCCGCCTGCTCGAGCCTCTCCTCATAGGCACTGCGCATCATGTCGAACGCCTGCAGGCCGGGACCTGCGAGGATCAGATGATGCGGGCGCAGCACCGATATCGTCGTGGCGACCGCCTCGGCGAGCGCGTGGCCGGCCTGCCGGAACAACTGTTCGAGACGCGGATCGCCGGCGCGTGCCCGCGCCCGCAGCAGCGCCATCTGCGCCTCGGACGGTTGCTGCGACACCGCCGGCGGCAGGTCGAGAAAGGTGCGGGCGTCGCGGTAGAGCGCATAATCGGCGAGATGGGCCTCAATGCAGCCGCGCTGACCACAGCGGCACTGCGGACCGTTCGGCGTCAACTTGACGTGGCCGATCTCGCTGCCCGCGCCGGCCCCCCAGCGCGCTTCACCGTCGACGACGATGCCCATGCCGATGCCGTGACCGACCATAAGCGTGGCCGTGAGGCCCTGCGCCAGTGCCGGCTCGGCCGCGACAAGGGCGAGCGCCACCGCGACCGCGTCGTTCGCCATCACGACTTCGACGCCGAATTCCTCGCGGATCGGTTTTGCCAGGTCGACGTCGGTGATCGACAGCGCGGGGCTCCACAGATGCCGGCCGGTATCGGCGTCGACGATGCCCTGCAGCGCAATCCCGATTCCCAACAGCCGGTCTCGCGGCGTGGCCGTCTCTTCGAGCATGGCCTCGATCTGCGCGATCACGAGATCGCACACCGCGCCTGCATCGAGCCCGCGTGTCGTCAGTTCAAGTCGGGATTGCGCCAGGGCCGAGCCGCTGAAATCGGCGATCAATGTCTCGATCAGATTCATGCGCAGCGAGACCGCAATGATGCGGCCGAATTCGGGGTTCAGGGTCAGCAAGACCGCCGGCCGGCCACGGCGGCGGCCGTTCACCCCATCCGCATCCTCGTCGTCGGTATCGTCCGGCCACGACGTCGCCGCATCGGTCTCGGCCTCAACCAGCAGGTCTTCCGCCATCAGCTTTGACGTGATGGCCGAAATCGCGGGGAAGCTCAGCCCGGTGCTACGTGCGAGCTCGACGCGCGGCAACGGTCCCTGACGCCGCAAGACTTCAACGAGACGGTCGCGGTTCGATCCGCGGGTCAGACTTGAAGCGCGTCTCAGCGGTTCGGACTGCTCACTCATACCGACTTTTTTAATTCGCTTGATAAAATTATTCAACGGATACGCCTCAGATATTGGCCAAAAAGCATCGATTGCGACCGAAATACATCACCATCATACTATTTTTGCTTGAACAGCTGGACTCGAACATCCTTGACTGGACTTTTTGTCGCGCTAATTTATTAGTTGCGTGAATAAAATAAGGCGTGAAAAGCGCCGAGCGTGAAATCCCCTCGCGGGGGGTATCGACAGGGAGGTGCATATGAATGACTCAATGAAGAGATTGATCGTGCCGCTGCTGGCGGGCGCAGCTGCGCTCGCGATGACCACGGGGATAGCACAGGCGCAGCAAAAAAAGACCATCGCGCTGGTGACCAACGTCGCGGCCGACTTCTGGACCATCGCAGGCCGCGGGCTTGAGAAGGCGCAGAAAGAGCACCCAGACTACAATATCGAGCTGATCGTCACCAACGAAGGCACCGCGGCCGGCCAGCGGCGCGAGCTGGACGACCTGCTGGTGCGCGGCGTCGCCGGCATCTCGATCTCGGTCGACGATGCGCCGCATGCGACCGAAGAACTCAACAAGGTTGCGGCCAAGACCGTGCTGATCACGACGGACAGCGACGCGCCGCAGAGCAATCGCCTCGCCTATATCGGCACCGACAACGTCGCCGCCGGGCGGCAGGCCGGCGAGGAGATCAAGAAGGCGCTGCCGAACGGCGGCAAGATCGCGCTGTTCGTCGGAACGATGGACGCCGACAACGCCCGCGAGCGGGTGCAGGGCATCAAGGAATCGATCGCCGGCACCAAGGTCGAGCTGGTCGACGTGTTCACCGACCAGGTGGACTTCGCCAAGGCCAAGGCGAACATGGAGAACGTGCTCGTCAAATATCCCGACATCGCGCTGCTGTCCGGCCTGTGGAGCTACGAAACCCCGCTGATCTATGACGCGGTGAAGGCCGCGGGCAAGGCCGGCAAGGTGAAGATCGTCGGCTTCGACGAGGACCAGCGCACGCTGCGGGGCATTTCCGACGGCACGATCGAATCCACCGTCGTGCAGCAGCCGTACGAGTTCGGCTATCTCTCCGCCACCAACATCATCAAGACGCTGAACGGCGACAAGTCCTGGATCCCGAAGGACAGCAAGCTGATCGTGCCGACCAAGGTGATCAGCAAGACCAACGTCGCGGAGTTCGCCGCGAATCTGAAGGACCTGCTGAAGAAGTAACTTCAGTCGGCCTCACCGCCCGGCCGCCATGGCCGCCGGGCGGTGTGCAGGAGGACATGCCGAATGGCGGAAACGCTGCTGGAACTCAGCGGAATCAGCAAGGACTATCCTGGCGTCCGGGCGCTCGACGACGTCAATCTGCGCGTCTGCCGCGGCGAGGTGCTGGGCCTGATCGGCGAGAACGGCGCCGGCAAGTCGACGCTGATGCGCGTGCTGGCAGGCGTGATCGCACCGAGCGCGGGCGCGATCCGCATCGGCGGCACCGAGCACGCCCGGATGACGGTGAACGAGGCGACGCTCGCCGGCATCGCCTTCGTGCACCAGGAGCTGAACCTGTTCGAGAATCTCGACGTCGCAGCCAATGTCTTCATCGGGCGCGAGAAGCTTGCCGGTGGTCCGCTGAAGCTGGTGGACAATGCGGAGATGCGCGCCCGCGTGACGCCGCTGCTGGAACGGCTGGGCGCCGATTTCACGCCGAGCACGCTGGTCGACAATCTGTCGATCGCCGAACGCCAGATGGTGGAGATCGCCAAGGCGCTCTCGATCGACGCGCGCGTGATCATCATGGACGAGCCGACCTCCAGCCTGACGATTTCGGAGACCGAGCGGCTGCTGGAGGTGATCGCCGACCTGAAGGCGCACGGCATCTCGGTGATCTACATCTCGCACCGGCTCGGCGAGATCATGAGCTGCGCCGATCGCGTCGTGGTGCTGCGCGACGGGCGTACGGTGGGGGAGCTGACGCGGGACGAGCTGAGCCACGCTGCCATGATCCGGCTGATGATCGGCCGCGACCTCAAGGCGCTGTACACGCCCCCGGCGCACGCGCCGCAGCCGGGCGGCTGCGACATCGCAGGCGTCGTGACGACGGCCTTTCCCGACCGGCAGATCGATCTTTCGGTGCGGCGCGGCGAGATCCTCGGCCTTGCCGGACTCGTCGGCGCCGGCCGCACCTCGCTCGCCCGCGCCGTGTTCGGCATCGACCCGCTGCTGGGCGGCGAGATCAGGATCGACAACGCTCCGGTCGGTGTCGCCTCGCCGCGCGATGCGATCAGGCAGGGAATCTATTTGGTGCCGGAGGATCGCAAGAAATCCGGGCTGGTGCTGGAACTGCCGATCCGCGAAAACGTGACGCTCGCGAGCCTGTTGGATTATGCGCGGATGTGGCTGGTCAACGGCACCGCCGAACGCAAGATCGCAAAGGACCAGGCGAGGCGCCTGTCGATCAAGGCGCCGAGCATCGACATCGAAGCCGTGACGCTCTCCGGCGGCAACCAGCAGAAGGTGGTGCTGGGCAAATGGCTCTCGATGCAGCCGCGCGTGATGTTCTTCGACGAGCCGACCCGCGGCATCGATGTCGGCGCCAAGAGCGAGATCTACGCGCTGATGCGCAGCCTCGCCGACCAGGGCGTCGCCATCGTGATGATCTCCTCCGACATGGAAGAGGTCATCGGCGTCTCCGACCGCGTCGCGGTGATGCATGAAGGCAGCGTCAGCGGCGTGCTCGAGCGCGACCAGTTCAGCGAATACAACGTGTTGCGGCTGGCGGTCGGCCAAGCGCTCGAGACCATGGAGGCCGCTGCGTCATGATGAAGAAGGAACTCGGCCTGTTCTTGCTGCTGGCGGTGATCTCCGCCATCACCGGCGCGATCAACCCGGCCTTTCTGTCGTTCGTGAACCTGCTGAACATGGCCAATTTGATCGGCCTGTTCGGTGTGTTCGCGCTGGGCGAAGGGCTCGTCATCATCACCGGAGGCATCGATCTTTCGCTCGGCTCGATGTTCGCGCTGCTTGGCGTCGTCTTCATCGACCTGCTGACGACGTATCAGGTGCCCTGGCCGTTCGCGCTGCTGCTGGTCCTGATGGGCGGGCTGGCGCTAGGCGGCATCCAGGGGTTCCTGATCACCCGGCTGAAGATGCAGCCCTTCATCGTGACGCTGTGCGGGCTTTTGATCTATCGCGGCGCCGCACGCTACTACACCAGCGATTCGACGCGCGGCTTCGGCTACGGCGACGAGGCCAGCACGCTGAGCAACATCGCCTCCGGCAATGTCGCGGGCATTCCGAACACCTTCATCTTCCTGATCATCCTGGCGGTGATCCTCGGCGTGCTGCTGCATCGCTCGGTCTACGGGCGCTGGCTCTATGCCGTCGGCAAGAACGAGGAAGCGGCGCGCTTCTCCGGCATCAGGACCAACCTCGTGATCGCGACCGCCTATGTCATCAGCGGCGGCCTTGCCGGCGTCTCGACCGTGCTGTTCGTCTTCTACACCAACTCGGTCTCGCCGAGTTCCTTCGGCAATTTCTACGAGCTCTATGCGATTGCGGCGGCAGTCCTCGGCGGCTGCAGCCTGCGCGGCGGCGAAGGCTCCATCCTTGGTATCGTGCTGGGGACGGCCTTGCTGCAGGTGCTGCAGAACCTCGTGAACATCCTCGGCATTCCGAATTCGCTGAACTTCGCGGTGATGGGCACCGTGATTCTGATCGGCGTGCTGGCGGATCAGCAATTGCAGGCCCGGCGGCGGCGCAAGGCCGCGCTGGCCGGCCTCGCCCGCACGACACCGAAATCGAAGGAAAACACTCGTCTGCAGAACGCGTCTCCGCACGGCGCGGCCGCGTTGCCGACGACGACAGGCGATCAGGCATGACCACTCGATAAGGAAGGACCGCGATCGGGAATAGGGTCGCGGCGACTTGAATAGAAGACCATGGGGAGGAGTTCGATGCGCAGGACCGATGAAGTACACGACGCTGGCGTCCGCATTCGCGCTGCAGGCCGGACCCGGCCGGGCGACGGCCAGACCCTCACCACCGTCTTGAAGGGCTTTGGTGCGCGCGCGGTTTCCATCTCAAGTTGAGAGATGAGTGCACTGAAAGGGGCGCGTTCCGTGCTGAATGGCTTTGGGCGGGAACGTGAAGCAAAATGGACAAAGCCGGGGACGCTGGGAGTGCAGAAAATGTCACTTAGGTCTGTAGGCACCGCGGGGGCGTGCGGATTGGGGATCGCCCTATTATCTCTATTCGGCGGCGGCGCGCATGCGGCCGATCTGCTCACGAAGGCTCCGCCTGTGCCTTACACGGAGACCGATGATTTCTGGACAAGGCCGTATCTGTTCGGCGATCTCGGCAGGACGCAGCTGAAAGAGCGAGGCATCTCGCTCGCCCTGACGCTGGGCGACGAAGCCGTCGGCAATCTGTCGGGTGGCAACAAGAACGTCGGGGCCAACGCCGGACAGCTGTTCTTCCAGGCAAAGTTCGACATGGCGAAGCTCGCCGGCATTCAGGGCGGCCTGGTCGGCCTCACGCTGGTCGACCGCTTCGGCCACAATCTGAATGACGACGCAGGCATTCCGGCCTTGCAGCTGACCAACGAAGTGTTCGGCCGCGGCAATATCCTGCGCCTCACAGAACTCTACTACTCGCAAAAGCTGTTCGATGATCGCCTCGAACTCAAGGGCGGCCGCCTGCCGGTCGGCTCCGATTTCTTCTTCGGTCTGTGCGAGTTCATCAACCTGACGTTCTGCGGCGGCCAGCCCGGCAACATCCAGGGTGGCTACATCTACAATTGGCCGGTGAGCCAGTGGGCCGGTGTGGCGCACTACAACTTCGCCAAGGAATGGCAGCTGTCGGTCGGCGTCTACGACGCCAATCCGAATTATCTGACGACGTCGGATTCCTCAACCTACTTCCTGCCGGGCGTTCCCGGTTCGAGCCGCGCCTCCGGCGTGCTGGTGCCGGTCGAGGTGGTCTGGGCGCCGAGCGGTCCTCTGAACGGGACCTGGAGATTCGGCGGCTGGTATGACAGCGCGTCGACGATTGACGGCGGCCTCCCGGGTATCATTGCAGCTATCCCGGGCGTCGATGGTGTCCCGGGCCAAAATCTCGGAGATCAACGCGGCCGCTATGGCGTTTATGAGTCGATCCTGCAGCGACTGACTGTTGAGGGTGCAAAGGCGCAGGGTTGGTACATGTTCCTCAACACGACTGTCGCCGATCACCGGACGTCGTACCAGGACTATCAGGTTGCGCTGGGTTTCAGGCACACCGGCACCTTCTCCTGGCGTCCGGAAGATGAAGTCGGCTTTGCGGTGGGTACGACCCACGTGAATTCGGCGGCCCTCACGCCCAATGCCGGCGGCAACGAAGTTCCGATCGAAGCCTGGTACGGCTGGCAGGCAACCGGCTGGATGAACCTCAAGTTCGACGCCCAGTACGTGATCAACCCGGGCGGACGCGGCTATAACGGAGCCGGCGTCAAGACCGAGAACGCCTGGGTGCTTGGTCTGCGCACGCTGGTGCACTTCTGAGCCGGAGGTGGTTTGCCAGCATGCCGGAGCGAGACCAGCCATGGTAACCCCTTGTATCTGCACGAGCATGATTTGTGCGATGGAAGCGACTTAGCGCCTTGGCCGGTGGCTGCCGGCCAA
>NZ_JASGSR010000281.1:0-548 GCF_040446015.1 Bradyrhizobium sp. INPA03-11B | reverse complement strand
TAGGTGGTGTGGACTCTAAGGATTCCCTTTTGAGAGCAAATCAGATTCAAGGCTTCTTTTGGGAGGCAGTCTTGGGTGTGATGGATCGTTTGGTGTTGAGCGACGCGGCCTGGGAGCGGATGGCGCCGCTGATCATCGGCCGGCCCGACCAGAAGGGCTCGACTGGACGCGACAACCGGATGTTCGTGGAAGGGGTGCTTTGGATCGTGCGTACGGGCTCTCCCTGGCGTGATCTTCCGGAGGCGTTTGGGGATTGGAACAGCGTGTTCCGGCGCTTCAGTCGATGGAGCCGCAAGGGTGTCTGGTGCCGCATCTTCGAGGCGATGTCTGAGGATCCGGACTTCGAATATCTGATCGTGGATTCCACCATCGTCCGGGCGCATCAGCACGCCGCCGGGGCGAAAAAAGGGGGTCTGCAGATCAAGCGATCGGGCGCTCGCGCGGCGGCTTGAGCACCAAGATACATATGGCCGTACGGGGTTTGGGATGTCCCGTGCGGTTCACGCTCACCGCGGGCCAGAAGGGCGATGCACCGCAAGCCGCCACAT
>NZ_JASGSR010000280.1:0-551 GCF_040446015.1 Bradyrhizobium sp. INPA03-11B | reverse complement strand
CCTCTCCCCACCCTCCCCCACAAAGGGGGAGGGAGCCTGATCAGCGTGCTCACCTCACGCTCTAAAGCTTGCTTCGCAGAGTCGCTGTTCGTCGCACGGGATCGAAGACGCGACGCGCCCCGCCCGGCAAATTCGCAACGACTGCGTTGAACCTCGAAGGCCCGCCGCTGACCTATCACTGGGCTTGTTGCGGTCGGGGCTGGAATCATCATGAAAGTCGCATTGCTCGCTGTGCTTGGGCTTGCACTGGGCGCCCTCGGCGGCGCCGCTCTCGGCATCGGAGCCGGGCTCACCTGGATCGGAATGGCCAGAACCTCAGGTCTCGACAGCGGAACGCTGGTGTTCTTCACCTTCATGCCGCTCGGCGCCGCGATCGGCGGCATCGGCGGTGCGCTGTTGTTCGCCGTGGTGGCGATCCGCGACGCCGAGATCGTGATCGAACGGCAGCCGGTGCGGCAGCGCGACCGCTGAATTGCGCTGGCCGGAGCGTCTTCGGACGACGTGGACGCCGGTTCGCGTCGAGAAACCGCGTCAAACTGGGATCTAGAGCC